>NZ_SFBO01000014.1:0-42479 GCF_007095705.1 Microcystis sp. Msp_OC_L_20101000_S702 | reverse complement strand
GAATAGAGGTGAACTAGGGGGGGATTTTGTTCGGTGCTAGACTGATATTTGAGTAAGCCAGACAGGAGCCAGAAAAAGATATTTATCAGAAAAGTCATGATCAAGCTAGAGGTTTAAAGGCTCTCTTGGATTTGGTGGGTAAAATGTATTCTAAGATACATTCCTCCTAGCGAGGGGGTGGAAGGAACCACAAAGACACAGAGGACACAAAGATCGATCACTACTATATAAGTTAAACTGATCACACAAAGAATAAGAGAGCCATGACTGTTTACCGATCACTAAACAAACCCCACTTCCCCGAACATTTGTCAAGACTCCCAGGGAAAAAGCCGCGTTTGTTTACACAGCTTAATTAAGAGTTGTAACTTTTAATGAACAGGAAGGGAGTCTAGGGCTGAGAGCTTGCTATAGTGAATCCTAGCCGTTTTTTCACGGCTGGTCATTATCATCTCAGAGCCTTTACTCGTCTCAATCATCATCCCAGAGTAAAATCAATAATCCCTATGGTCAGCACGATCCAAAAACCAGAATTCGAGGAAATCCGTCCGGGTATAAAAGTTCCCGCTAAAGAAACGATCCTCACTCCCCGCTTCTACACCACTGATTTTGAAGCGATGGCGGAAATGTCGATCGCCGCTAACGAGGAAGAACTGAAAGCGATTTTAGAGGAATTCCGTACCGATTATAACCGGCATCACTTCGTTCGCAATCAAGAATTCGATCGCTCTTGGGATCACATTGATGGCGAAACTCGCCGCTTATTCGTGGAATTTCTGGAAAGATCCTGCACGGCTGAATTTTCCGGCTTTCTTCTCTACAAAGAACTCGGCAGACGTTTAAAAAACAGAAATCCCGTTCTCGCGGAATGCTTTAACCTCATGTCCCGGGACGAAGCGCGTCATGCTGGGTTCCTTAATAAGGCTTTATCGGATTTTAACCTCTCCCTTGACTTGGGATTTTTAACCAAAAGCCGTAACTACACCTTCTTTAAACCGAAATTTATCTTCTACGCCACCTATCTTTCCGAAAAAATCGGTTATTGGCGTTATATCACCATTTATCGTCATCTCGAACAACATCCCGAAGATCGGGTTTATCCGATTTTTAACTTCTTCGAGAATTGGTGTCAAGACGAAAACCGTCACGGGGACTTCTTCGATGCGCTCATGCGTGCGCAGCCTGATATTCTTAATGATTGGCGCGCTCGTCTCTGGTGTCGTTTCTTCCTGCTTTCGGTCTTCGCTACGATGTACCTCAATGATACTCAGCGTTCTGGTTTCTACGCCATTCTCGGTTTGGACGCTCGCGAGTACGATAAGTATGTAATCGAGAAGACCAATGAAACCGCCGGCCGCGTCTTCCCGATTGTTCTTGATGTGGATAGTCCTGAATTTTATGATCGCCTAGAAATTTGTGTTCGCAATAACGAGGGATTACGGGCGATCGATAGCGAAAACAGTGCCGCACCAGTTAAATTCCTGAAGAAATTGCCTATCTTCGCCTCTAACGCTTGGCAATTCCTCAAATTGTACCTGATGAAACCGATTCGGGTCGATAAATTAGCTGGTAGCGTCCGTTAAAAAGTTTGTTTTCTTGAGACATGGTGAGGGTGGGTAAAACCACCCTTTTTTTGTCGATAAAATTCTTAAGAAAATCCTCTAACATTTCTATCCTCGCTAGACTGGATCCTAGGGGTGTGAACTAGGTTTTTACTTTTTACTTTTCACTGTCAAAAATATGGCTATTTATAGTGAATTACCCACAGGACAACGTCTCTATCTCGATAATCAAGGGCTGCAGACGATTGTAACCCTCGCTAGTGGTGCAGTGGGACAACAACAACAGTCTAGCAGTAGTTTTGCTACGGGAGTTTGGACACAAGAACCCCAAATAGAGATAATTCCCCAAGGGGCAATTATTGAAATTATCACTGAAACCGGACCCCACAGAATCCAAATTCAAGGAAGCAGTATCGGTTTTTCCTCTCCTCATACCTCTGGAGTTTCTCAGTCCTCTCAATCGACCACTGCTACCAGTTTCTCCTCCTCACCGATGCAACCAATGCAACCGATGCAACCGATGCAACCGATGCAACCCATGAAAATGGGTAATATGTCGATGAATTTTACCCCCATGGAAATGCAAATGGGAGATATGAAAATGAGTATGGGAGACACAAAAACCGTCAGCAAAGTCCGATTTTGTCGTCAATGCGGGGCAAAGGTAGCGGCAACCGATCGCTTTTGTAGTAGCTGTGGTCATCAGTTACAGTAATAAAACCTGTTTAGCTAAATCCATAACTCCTTTTCGGGCAAAATTTTGGGGAGCATCTCATTTATGCAGGTTAGTAGTTATACTTGTCACTAAAACTGTTTTCTAGCAAGGCTTTCAAAATAGCTTGACATAAAAACCTGATTTAAAGGTTACAAAGGTGAGATGCTCCCAAATTTTGTTTATATTAGCTAAATTTACCCGCTTCTAACCAGATTCGTCCACAGCGATCAAAAAGTTTATCGAATAGGGAATTGGCTGTGCCAAAGTAATAAAGCAACCGGTGTAAAGATCAGTTGCTCTGGAGAAGAACTGTATTTCAAGGGGGAATTGCTGAACTGCCCAATTTTGCTATACTGAAACCCATAACTCAAAATAGCGTTTGTTAAGTTGAGGTGTTAATGCAAGCAATGACTCCTATATACATAGAACGCCCTCCTATCGAGGAGACCTGTCGTCAGGCAATTCAAAATCCTGGAGGCCTGATTCGTATTAAAGCTCCTCAAAAAATGGGCAAAACTCTCCTACTAAGAAAAACTCTAGATTATGCTAGAAGCCTTGGATACCGAACCGCTAGTATTGATTTCTCGGAGTGGGGTCTGAATAATCCAATTTTTGATGATTATGAACCATTTCAGAAGTCACTGTGTATTGAAATTTCTAAATGTTTACAAATAAAGGATAAGGATATTGAAAGGAATATTTCTGAAACTTGGGGAATTAGATTAAGTCAGACAAAACCTACAAACTATTTTCAGGATTATTTACTTAGTCAGGGAGGGCTAGTCGTTAGCTTTGATCGGTTTGAGGTTTTATTTGATAAACGAAATATCTTTGAAGATTTTTGTTGTTTGTTGCGATCATGGCACGAAAAAACAGAATTACAGTGGCAAAATTTTAAATTGATTCTTGTTAATTCAACAGATGACTACCCAGAACTTGATATTAATCACTCACCATTTAATGTCGGTATAGGAGTTAATTAATCGACTGGATTAACTGGATTTTCCCTTTCACAAACAAGAGAATTATTAAATTTTTATCAGCTAGAATATCTAAGCAGAGCTAATGAAACAGTCCTACAGAAGTTTGTTGATTTTGTGGGGGGTCATCCTTTTCTTTTAGATGAATCCTTCAAGTATTTACGAATAAACCCGACTCAAACTTTACAACAAGTAAAGGAGGAATCTCCTACACAAACAGGGATTTTCAATCATCATCTTGGAGAAATTCTAGAAACTCTGGATAGCCACCAATATCTTAAAGATGATTATATTAAAATAATTCAACAATTTAATCGCGGTATCGCTAGAATCGATGCTCAAAAAACTCATAGTTTCAGCCTTAGTTTTACAGAACATGATTTACGACAGACATTTCCCTATAAAAATATTCCCTTAGCTTTTATTAATGATATGGAAGCCATACCAATTCTCCAAAGTCTGACTACAGAAGTTTAATCCCCCTAAATCCCCCTTAAAAAGGGGAACTTAAAGGGGGATTTAAATTCGATGTGTAGTTTTCATTTAGAGAAATGGTATTAGAAGAACTTTACACTGCTGAGTATCAATCCAAACCCGAAGATAATCGAGCCTTGATGCTAGTTACTGACGGTCTAGGTCAAGCATTATGGCATAGCTGTTCAGAAGGACAAAAATTAAAACCGATACCTTCTGAAGGGGGACATACTGATTTTGGAGTAAGCAATGACCAAGATATAGAACTTCTAAAATTCTTAAAACGACTGAAACAAGACAAAGATGATAATAGCCCTGTCAGTTATGAATATGTCCTTTCCAGACCTGGTTTGGTCAGAATATATCAGTTTCTGAAAAATCTACCTGAATGGGGAAACCAACCCGATATGAATGATGCCGATACCATCATACAATTGGCACAATCTGGAAATACACTATGTAAAAATGGGCTCTTCTGGTTTCTGTGTGGAAACGAGGTCTATACTGATAGTTTATTTAACAAAATAGTCCTAAAAGTTTTTCCCAGTAAACATTTCACGATTTCATAAGCAAAAATTATCACACAAAGTCGAGAAGAGCCAAAAATGCCTTAGATCAATTTATTTCTATTTGGGGAGCGCAGGCTGGAAATCTAGCTCTCACTTACAAGGCGGTTGGCGGTGTCTATATTGGAGGTATTTCTATCCCGATTGAAATTTTAAAAGAAGGTAAATTTCCGGATGCTTTTATTAACATTGAATTAGGGTTTTCAGAAAACGTAGCCTAGTACGATCGCGACGCAGGGAACAGAGCCAATAGAGAGCCGAGGAAAAACTGCTACCCCGTTCAAGAGGAAGACAAGTAGCTTCAACGCTAGTGGAACACTGCATCTCGTAGGGTTGAATCTGCCACAGGGGACGACCAACCACATCATTTTCTCCCCAATAGCCGAGGATGACGATGATTGATTAACCAAAGAGCATCCAGACGCGAGGTTAGGGGGTCACGGGGTTGAAATAGACGAGTGACGAGAGGTTTCCGCATAAGTACCACAGCTAGTAGAATTACCTTACCTCAGAATTAGAACGGGGTAGTAGCTTTTCTGTCCGTTTACCCGCCTATAACGATCGATAATAGAAAAAATACTTTCTGCCGATCGGTCACTGTTAATGGCTTCTAATTGGGATATCTTGTTAATACAAGCGGCACGTCAGGGCAATCTGGCGCGGGTTCAAGCTTTACTGAGTCAGGGGGCAAATGTCAACGCCACCGATGGCCAAAATACGACGGCTTTAATCTATGCCGTGCAGGGGGGTCATCGGGAAATTGTGGCAATTTTGCGAGAATTTGGGGCAGATATCAACAAAAGTAAACAACCTCAAGGTTTAAGCCCTCTCATGTTAGCGGCTGCCCTCAATCACAGTGAAATCCTCGCTCAATTAATCGCCGCCGGTGCTAATGTCAATCAGGTTAATCAAGATGGTACACCAGCACTAATGATCGCCACTTATAAGGGTTATACAGCGATCGCAGAACAGTTATTAACCGCCGGCGCTCGGGTCAATATGCGCGATCGGGATGGAGATACGGCTTTATCTGTAGCAATTAGCCAAAATTACGATGCAATTGTCGGTTTACTGCTCGATAGTGGTGTAGATGAAGAAATCCGTCAAGAAGCTTGGTTACAGGCTCTCACCGCTAATTGCCCAGAAGTCCTCCAATTGTTTATTAACCGTGGTATGCCCCTCGATGCTCCCACTTTATCCGGGGAAACTCCCCTCATTTTGGCTGTAGAGAGGGGAAATCTCGGCAGCGTACAAACTTTACTGCAAGCGGGAGCAAATCCGAATATCAGCACGGAGGAGGGAGAAACTGCCCTGATGCTCGCCGCTGCTGAGGGATATTTCGATATTGTCCGACTTTTACTCGCTCAGGCGGCCAGTGTTGACAATCAAAATCAGGCCGGAGAAACGGCCCTGCATTTAGCCACGATCGAAGGACATTTAGAGATCGTTCAGGCCCTACTACAAGCCGGTGCTTTTGTCAATCACCGCAACCATTTTGGGGATACACCCTTGCTCATCGCCACGGTGCAGGGATACGAAGCGATCGTTTTAGAATTGTTAAAACAGGGGGCCGATCCTAACCTAACTCAGCAGGGAGAAACACCGTTAACTTTAGCTCTACAGCGCCAATTTACGGAAATCTGCCGTTATCTCCTCGACTACGGGGCTAATGCCAACGCCGTTTATCCCGATGGCAAAACCGTCCTCATGAAAGCTTGTGAGGGCAATAATAGTCAATTGGTGCGCTGGTTAATCGATATCGGCGCTGATGTCAATAAACTCGATTTTAGCGGCGCTTCCCCGTTAATGTGGGCCAGTTATCACGGTTGTCTCGACACGGTTAAAGTTTTGTTAGACGGGGGAAAGGTGAACTTAAATCAGAAAAATCAAGGGGGAATGACCGCTTTAATGTTAGCTAAATTTAATCACCATCAGGCGATCGTTTCTTTATTACAACAAGCAGGAGCGATCGAGTAGAAGTGCAAGTTTAGCGATCAGCGATCGCTATTTCCTCTCAATTCTGCGTTACCATGACCACGGTGATATTATCAGAACCGCCGGCTTCTTTGGCCGCTGCCACTAAATTCTTGACAATTTCCTGACAATCGGCACCAGTTTGCAAATAATCGCTAATTTCCTGGTCGGACAGTTCTTCCGTCAAACCATCACTACAGAGAATTAAACTATCGCCAGATTGCAGATCGAGGGGAGATACCGTCACTGGGGGCAAATCGCGACGACCAAGACATTGAAATAAAATATGTCGCCAAGGGTGGTTTTTCGCCTCTTCTTTGGACAGATCACCCATTTTGATCGCCCTAGCTATCCAAGTATGATCCTCCGTCACCTGTTCTAATTTTTGCTCACGAAAGCGATAGAGACGGGAATCACCAATATGGGTGTACCAAGAGCCATCATCTCGGACGATAGCCATGACTAGAGTTGTCCCCATGTCCTGTCTTTCGGGATGTTTCAGTTGATCTTCAATAATCTTCTCGTTAGCGACGGTAATTGCCTCCTGTAGCAATTCTCCAGCAGTCAGGGGCGAATTCCAGTGTTCTTCTAGATGAACTTGGATAGTTTCAGTGGCGATTTGACTAGCTTCCTGGCCTCCCGCATGACCTCCCATACCATCAGCAACGATAAAAAAGCGCTGCTCGGGGTCGATATAATAACTGTCCTGATTAACCGATCGCACTACACCTGGATCAGTCATTCCTCCAAAAGAAAGATTGTTCATCGAAATTTTTGGTGCTAACACAATATTTATTATCCCGCAATCGATTACATCATACGATCCTGACGTTCAATTTTCTGCCAGAGTCTCACAAAAGCTATCCCCGGCAGCAGCGAAATCGCCATCGGTACTAAAGTTAACCAACCAAAACCACTGACGAATAGAAGCGTCGCTGAGATAAGCAAAGCACTGATCAGTAAAGTATAGTTGGTTCCCATTTGAATCATACCCAATCGCCGCAAAAGTCGATCGGATTCGCTGGAACGTACCCGAACACGGATATCACCCCGTTCTAATTTTTCGATCGTATCATCGATGCGTCGGGGTAAACTCAGGGCGGTGCTGCTCACTTGGGCTGCTTGTCGTCCTAACTCATCGAGGATATTACTGCCATTATTTCCTGTCATATCATTTACTAATTGCAGGGCAAAAGGTTGGGCCACTTCCATAAAGTTAAATTCGGGATCGAGTCCTTTGCCTACCCCTTCTAGGGTAGAAAATGCTCGCATGACGAAGGTAAAGGTAGCGGGAAAGCGAAAAGGCTGATCGTAGGCGATTTCATAGAGATCATCGCTGATAGAGGCCACGGATTGCTCCTCAAAGGGTTTATCCATGAAGTTATCGAGCATATACTGGATCGATCGCCGCACTGCTCCCATATCACCATTAGCAGTTAATGCTCCTAAATCCACCAGAGAAGTGACCACGCGATCGGCATCTTTTTGGGCAATTCCCAAGAGAGTCTGCATTAATTTTTCGCGCACGTTGGTTTTAATTTGTCCCATCATGCCGAAATCGTAGAAAATTAGGGAGCCATCACTGTCAACGGCAATATTGCCAGGGTGAGGATCTGCGTGAAAAAAGCCGTTATTGAGTAGTTGAATTAGATAGGCTTTTGCCCCTAGTTTAGCCAACAATTTGCGATCGAGTCCGGCCGCTTCTAGGGCTTCATAATGACTGATTTTGATGCCGGGGAGGTATTCTAGGGTTAAAACCCGGGGAGCGGTGTAGCGCCAATAGACTTTCGGTACTTTCACCCAATCTTCCCCGCGAAAATTACGGCGAAAAGTGTCAGCGTTACGACCTTCATTGAGATAATCGGTTTCTTCCCAGAGGATTTTACAGCATTCTTCATAAATACCCGTCCAATCGCGACCTTTACCCCATTTGGGATGATTTTGGAAGTATTGGGCGATTTTTTTTAGGATGGTCAGATCGATACTAAATAATTTTTTTAATCCGGGCCGTTGGACTTTGACCACCACATCTTCCCCGCTCTTCAGTTGGGCCCGGTGAACTTGCCCTAAACTAGCGGCTGCCAGGGGAATAGGATCAAAGCTTTTAAAGAGTTGATTGAGGGGTTTACCGAGGGATACCTCGATAATTTTGCTGGCCTGTTCGTAGGTAAATGCGGGAACCTGATCCTGTAGTTTCGAGAGTTCTTCCACATATTCGAGGGGAAAAAGATCGGCCCGGGTGGAGAACAGTTGACCGACTTTAATAAAAGTCGGTCCCAATTCTAGCATGGTTTCCCGAATCCAAGCGGCTTGTTTTCTGCGTCTGCTGGCGAGTTTTTCCTCGCTATAGCTGCCGTTATAGCTCCATTTTTTACCGTTGAGCCAGAATTGATAAAGTACAGTCAGAACGAATCGCCAAATATCTAGACGACGACGATTGATGGAATAGTTTTCTTGATTCCAACGATAGCTATTTTTGGCGACTTGGAGGGCCGGCATTGCTGGGTTTAACTCTAGGGTAACGGGGACGGGTAGAAGGGCTGACACGCAATTTTTGGGGCTTTAAAGCGACTAAAAGAGGGTTTTTGGTTAATTTCGGTAGTTTTTTAGTTCCGAGCGCAATTGGGCGATTTCAGCCCGCATTTCGTCGATGTTTTCCTGCACATCGGCACTGGAGGAACCACTGGAGTCTGTACCAGTATATACTCCCTTTTCCATGGCTCGCTCGGCTCTCATTTGCACTTCTTCGACGAATTGCCGCAGGTTTTCCCGTTGTTCGGCATCAAATTTGCCTAATTCGCTTAAAGCGTTGGTAAACGCATCTTCTAGCTGTTCACTGACCACTTCAGCGATCGCTCGTCCGAGGAAAAAGGCGTGAATAACCGGGTTAGTCATAATCTTAAATGGATGTTTTCGCTTCGGGGTTTGTGGACGGGAAAGGCGATAATAGATTCCCTAACTACTAGGTTAGGCGACAGAACCAGAAAAGGCAAATCGTTTTTCTGAAAAGGGAGGTGAGACGGGGAGGTTAATCGACAAAATCAGGAGAAACAAAAGGCGCTAAGGGAGCAAAATCCGCTTCGATCGCGTCGAGAATTATCGCTGAAATCAACCCGATTAGCGAAATAATAGTGTCATCAACAATATCAGTCCCCGGAGAGTTAAGATGCTCAGAAAACGTTTATTAATCCCCTTAATACTATCCCTAGTCACTTTCGGTCTAGTGGTGGCCTGCAATTCCGGCACTCCCACCAGTCAAACTAACCCCAGTCCCGCAGAAAACGCCGCCACTGCTGCTATTCCCATCGGTGCAGCTTTAGCTCAAACCAGCAATCTCGCCCTATTGGGACAGGAACAGGTGATCGGTGTCAAGATGGCTGAAACATATTTTAATAAAAAGGGCGGAGTCAATGGAACACCGATTAAAGTTATTATCCAGGATGTGGCTGGGGATGAACAGGGCGCAATCAACGCCATCAATACCCTAATCACCCAAGATAAAGTGGTGGGTATTCTTGGTCCCTCCCTGTCCCAACAAGCTTTTGCCGCTAGTCCGATCGCCGATCGAGCTAAAGTTCCCATTCTCGGCCCGTCTAACACGGCTAAAGGTATTCCCCAGATCGGTGAATATGTGGGTAGGGTGTCCGCTCCTGTGGCTGTGGTCGCCCCCAATGCAGTTAAAACCGCTTTAAAAATCGATCCCAAGATTAAAAAAGTGGCTGTCTTTTTTGCCCAAAATGATGCTTTTAGTAAATCGGAAACGGAAACTTTTCAAGAAACCCTAAAAAGTTTAAATCTTGATATTGTCACCGTGCAGAAATTCCAAACCACCGATACAGATTTTCAAAACCAAGCCACCGCCGCTATTAATATTAAACCGGATTTAGTGATTATTTCTGGTTTGGTTGCTGACGGGGGCAATTTGGTCAAACAGTTGCGACAATTAGGCTATCAGGGGTTAATTATTGGGGGCAATGGTTTAAATACTTCTAATATTTTCCCGGTTTGTCAAGCTCAATGTGATGGTATTCTCATCGCTCAAGCTTATAACCCGGAATTAGATAATCCTATTAATCGGGATTTTGTCGCCGATTATACAGCAGAAAATAAAAAAGCACCGCCCCAATTTACCGCTCAAGCTTTTACGGGAATTCAAGTTTTTGTCGAGGCCCTAAAACGGGTAGATGATAAAAATAAACTCAGTACACTTTCCCTCGAACAAATTCGCCAACAATTAAATCAGGAAATTTTAGCGGGTAAGTATGTGACTGTCCTGGGAGATATTGCTTTTACTCCCGAAGGGGAAATCATTCAGGATAAATTCTCCGTGGCACAAATTAAAATGGATGCCGATGGTAAAAATGGTAAATTTACTTTTGTGAAAAATTAATCAGTAAAGGGTTCTTCTCATTTCTATCTCGTTGCAAGGAACTCCCTTGCAACGCATTTCCAGAGGTTCTAGCTTTTGTGTCATAATCAGACACGCTATAAACTAGGCGATGTTCTTTTGTAATGCGTCGTGACCATAATCCTGATAGTTCATGTTTTAATGCTTCTGATTTTCCTAGTCCAGAAAAAGGCTCTCTTTGAACATCTGGTTCTTCGGTGCAATTTTTGTCAATTGTTTGCGATCTGGAGCGAACTAATCAATTAAATCTCTTGCCAGATAAGGATTTAGTCGATTTATGCCCCCCTATCGAACCATACCAAGTAACGAAGAACCGAACATCTTTAATAAGGCTGACAATTTTAGCGTAAACTTTCTTGTCTGCGATCGCCTATTGGTTAAACTCATCAAAACTTCGGGTTAGAAAGGCGACTTTCCTCATAAGTTAGCAGCATCTACATAAATATAACTATCAGGATTTTTAAGAGATTCTATTGCCTCTTGGAGATGTTGACGGTTAGCTTCTGTGGAAAGCAGATAGTCCGTTTCATCCATTTCAGCAGCTTCTTTAATCAATAAAATCGCTTCGACCACTGTTCCTTCTGGTAAGTCGAGGGGAGGTAAACTAAGTTGACCATTTTTGATGATTGTTTGGTATTTTAGTGCATTCATATAATTTTACTATTCTTGAGATTTTATTAATTATAGCAGTTTCAACGATAACTTGGCTCTTCTCGTTTCTGTATAGTCTTACCTCGTTGCCAGGGATACCCTGGCAACGCACTTCCAGAGGTTCTATAGCAAAAAATGGGTTATTTAGGACGCTTTCAATTTTCAAACTCTTATCGGTCAAGGGTTTCAGCGATTGATTGTCCTAACCACCCCGATCTTTGCTATAGCTTTTAGGCGTTGTCAGATAAAGAGATGAGAAAGCAAAATAGATAGAAACTCAATGAAGGAAAAAAACGATGAAATGTCCAGAATGTAAAAGTAACCACATCAATAAAAATGGTCATCGTGGTCAAAAACAAAACTATATATGTGTAAACTGTGGTCGTCAGTTCATCCACAGCTATGAAACAAAAGGCCATAGGGATATTGAGCCTTTAAATTATGTGTCGAAATGTGTCGAAATGTGTAGAAGTGCCGCCCCCAAACCCCCCGCGCATTAGTTTTTCGGTGAGATGCTTACAGACAGCTGCTGATATATCTGTAATAATTTAAAAGTCACTGATAATTGCTGATTGTCGGTATTTCTGCAAATGTGGGATGCACCCAGGGAGAACAAAGCTGCCCATTGCCTATTGCCTATTGCCTATTGCCTTTTCTGACTGATGGCTGGGGGCTAAAAAGCTGATAAAATTTGACGGCTGAAAACTAATTAAGCCAGAAAGCTAGAGATTGATTCTAGATTGAGTAACAAAGTGAAATATTTTTTCTTAACGGCAGGTTGGACAATAGGACGGGTGTGGGAATTTGGCGGTTTGTGGGACCATGCGAGTAGTTGGCGACGACCACCGCAGATAGAGCGATTAAATATCGGTATTTTGGAAGGAGAACAGGTTTTATGGCTTTATAAGGTGGAAGAAGCCGTGATTATGGTGGAAGTTGCCCCCAAGAGTGCCGAAATTGCTGATACTGTCCCCACCATCGGGCAAGTGGTGCTAAAACGCTTGATTAGTGCCGAACAAGTCCTCGAAATCCTGCAAAATGCCGAAGAACTACTGAGGAAGTAATCAGTTATCAGTAATCAGTAATCAGTTATCAGTCATAATTCCCCATCTCCCCACACCCCACACCCAACACCCTACACCCTACACCCCACACCCAACACCCTACACCCTACACCCCACACCCCACACCCTACACCCTACACCCTACACCCTACACCCTGATCTGGAATATTCTGGCGGAAGATCGATCGCAAGCACTTGAAATCTGTTCTAACAATAGTTACACTTCTTTAGAATAGATACACTTTTCAAGGGATAATGTAGGTTGGCTAACTCTTGCACTTAACAGTCGAGATTGTTGGGCTTATATTTTGACCCTGAATATAAAAAGCGTCTAAGTGGACACTAAATTGTCAATAGGAGGAGCGTAGTCAATGGGACTACCTTGGTATCGAGTACACACAGTCGTTCTCAACGACCCGGGCCGTTTAATTTCCGTTCACCTGATGCACACCGCACTGGTAGCGGGTTGGGCTGGCTCCATGGCCCTCTATGAGCTTGCTATTTTCGACCCCAGTGACCCCGTATTAAACCCGATGTGGCGGCAAGGAATGTTCGTGCTGCCCTTCATGGCCCGTTTAGGTGTCACCGGTTCTTGGGGTGGCTGGAGCGTCACCGGCGAAACTGGTGTTGACCCCGGTTTCTGGTCTTTTGAAGGCGTTGCCGCCGCTCATATCGTCTTATCCGGTCTGCTATTCCTAGCGGCGGTTTGGCACTGGGTTTTCTGGGATTTAGAATTATTCGTCGATCCCCGCACGGGCGAATCTGCGCTCGATTTGCCGAAAATGTTCGGTATTCACCTGTTCTTATCTGGTTTACTTTGCTTTGGTTTCGGTGCTTTCCATCAAACAGGCCTTTGGGGTCCCGGGATGTGGGTTTCCGATGCCTACGGTTTAACTGGTCATGTGCAGCCCGTAGCTCCGGAATGGGGACCGGCTGGTTTTAACCCCTTTAACCCCGGGGGTGTGGTAGCTCACCACATTGCTGCGGGTATCGTCGGGATTATCGCCGGTTTATTCCATTTAACCGTTCGTCCCCCCGAAAGACTCTATAAAGCCCTGAGAATGGGTAATATCGAAACGGTGCTTTCTAGCAGTATCGCCGCCGTTTTCTTTGCCGCTTTCGTCGTGGCTGGAACCATGTGGTACGGTAATGCTACCACGCCGATCGAACTCTTTGGCCCGACCCGTTACCAATGGGATAAGGGCTATTTCCAAGAAGAAATTGAGCGTCGTGTGGAGGCCAGCATCGCCAATGGAGCCACCATCGCCGAAGCTTACCAAGCAATCCCCGAAAAACTGGCTTTCTATGATTATGTCGGTAATAGCCCCGCTAAAGGTGGTTTATTCCGTACTGGTGCCATGGATAGCGGTGACGGTATCGCTAAATCTTGGTTAGGACACCCCGTGTTCAAAGATGGCGAAGGTCGCGTCCTCAGCGTGCGTCGGATGCCTAACTTCTTTGAAACCTTCCCCGTTGTCCTGACTGACTCGGAAGGTATCGTTCGCGCTGATATTCCCTTCCGTCGTGCGGAATCGAAACTGAGTATCGAACAAAGTGGTGTTACCGTTTCTTTCTACGGTGGCTCTCTCGATGGTCAGGTCTTCAGCGATCCTGCTGATGTGAAGAAATTTGCGCGTAGAGCGCAACTCGGTGAAGCTTTCGAGTTTGACACCGAAACCCTCAAGTCTGACGGGGTATTCCGCACTTCTCCAAGAGGTTGGTTTACTTTCGGTCATGCTGTCTTTGCTTTACTATTCTTCTTTGGTCACATCTGGCACGGTTCTCGTACCATCTACCGCGACGTATTCGCCGGGGTCGATCCAGATCTGGAAGAACAAGTGGAATTCGGTTTATTCCAAAAATTGGGTGATCTTAGCACTCGTAAACAAGAAGTTTAGTTTTAGCTAAATCATCTATATAACTAAAGGAGTCAAGTCTTTGACTCCTTTTTTTAATTAGGGTATGCTGAAAAAGTTTTTCGTGGGGGCAGGGTGTGGGGTGTGGGGAGAAGGGAGCAGGGAGTGGGGAGCAGGGAGAAACAATTCATAACTTGAGAGTTAATCACACTATTAAAAACGGATTTGGTATTAAAGTTCGATCGAGCTTTACTTTTCACCGAATAGTGAAAAAACCGCTAGTTATTTCTATAACTAACGGCTTTTTGCTGGGGGAAATTACCCGTAATGGAATTACATAGAGGAACCTAAACCGGCGTAAGCTCCGTAGAAGAAAAGACCAAGCACAGCGATAACGCCTAGACCGGCGATGGTGGCGACTAACCACAAAGGAATACGACCTTCTGCGAACATGAATAACACCTCCTAATTGCGATGACAATAAATCGGGACTAATTAGTTAAAGAAATAGCTGGAAAATAAAATTCCCAAGACAGCAACTAGGAGTAAACCTAGATAAAGAGAAGTACGATTTAACTCGACGGCTTGCCGATTCGGATTAGGTGTTCTTTCCATAATTGTTCTCCTAGCGTTGAATAAACTGCATTGCCGCAATTGCACCGATAAAGAAGACAGTGGGGACCGCTAAGGTATGAACTGCCAACCAGCGAACGGTGAAAATGGGGTAAGAAATGGGTTGATTGGGATTACCACTAGCCATTGTTTTTATCCTTAATTAAAGTAAACTACTGATTAAACTGCTCGATTTGATTTTTGGCCTCAAAGCGATCATTAATGATCGGTAATTCTTGACGCTCTTGAGTGTAATACTCATCGGGACGGGGAGTGCCAAAAACATCGTAAGCTAAACCGGTACTCACGAATAACCAACCTGCGACAAAGAGCATGGGGATGGTGATGCTATGGATAATCCAGTAACGAATACTGGTAACGATATCGCCAAAAGGACGTTCGCCGGTACTACCTGACATGGATGGTTCTCCTCGGAATGATAGGACTTGAAAAATTCAATCTCTATAATAGAGACTTTGTTGACCCTGAGACAAGTTTTAGGCCGGCTCGCTGGGGGGATTATATTTCAGTAAAACCCCATCTTGTCCCAAGACAAAACCCTTGTCGGAATTGATAAAAACAATTCGATAGAGATTGGAGGGGACACTTTCCACCGCGCGATCTTTTTGCCAAGACTGGCCGTTGTCATGACTGACCAAGAGATTGCCGCTACCACCAGCGACCCAAATTTCTTCGGGGGTGCGGTAGTTGAGGTCCAAAAGTCCCCAACTGGTGGAAAACTCGGGGAATACCTTATCTTCCCATGTATCGAGATCATTGGGGCTAGTAAATTGTAGTTGACCACCCCGGGCCAGGGCCCACAATTCCCCTTTTTCACCATAACCGACTTTTTGTAAACGGCGGGAAGAAAGACGATTGTGGGGTTGCCATTCTGTTGACCCCGGTTCCCAAGTGGAATAAAAGTTCCCGCGTGCGGAAACGGCCACATATTTACCATCATGGGAACGAACAATTGTCCGGGCCACACCCACAGCACCTTCCACTAAAGCTTGCCAAGTTTTGCCTCCGTCTTTGGTGCGGTAGATAGCGCCTAAATCCGTGACCATTTCGGCGGTTTTGTCGTTCAGAGCGATAATTCCGTAGGGAGAACCGGGTAATTTTTCACTTAAGGAGATACGGGACCAGCTGCTGCCCCCGTCTTCGCTATGGAGAAGAATTGAGGGTTTACCGACAATCCAACCCTCTTGGTCGTGGAAACTGACGGCGCTAAAGCTAACTTTTTCGTCGCCAAGGTTGAGGACTTTTTGCTGCCAACTGTTCCCCCCATCGCTGGTTTCAAAGAGGGTAGATTTGGTTCCCACTAACCAACCGTGCTGCAGGTCGTCGGTAAAGGCGATATCGGCAAAAGTGGAGTCAGTGTCGAGGGTGAGGATTTGCCAAGGACTATTGCTCAGGGATGGCACACTACTACAGCTAAAGCAGAAAAAGGCTACAGCTAGAACTATTACAAATTGTTTCAGTTTTCTCATCAATGGTTCAGAGGTATTGGTCAAGGAATCGGGACGGATTAAGGTTTGTACCCGATGAGTTACAGGCTCATAAGAGCCGTTAGATTTAAAGATAATGAGTGCTTGAGTTAGTTTAAACCATATAAACTAATAAAGAAAACAAATCCTAGCGCTAAAGCCCCGAAAATCAAAATATTTTTTTGTGCGGGAGTGAGACGGTTGACTCCAAAACCATAGCTAAGATTTTCTTGGAATCCCGAAGGAGCATCTTTAGCTCCGATGTTGATAAATTGGGAACGACGCACACCACACACGGGACAGCGCCACGTTTCTGGCAATTCCTCGAAGGGGGTTCCAGCGGGAGTGTTGGTTTTACTATCTCCCTTGCTGGGGTCGTAAACGTAGCCGCAGGAGCGACATTCGTGGTTGGCAGGGGCCTGGTCGGCTAGGGTTAGTTCTGGTGGGCGATCGCTCATGACTAAGATTAAAGGAATTTTCAACACTCTGTTACAAATTATCCTTGAAAATTGACCTCTCTGACGGCCAACCCCTAACAGAATAGCCAGTTTTCAAGTCTGAAAAGGATTAGCGAGGCAGCATATCGGCTTAAAAAAAACCAAGATTAATCTATTAGGGCTTAAATGTCTATTAAAACTTTATTAAGTTGATATTTGGGCTATTTACCCTGATTTTGGTAGTAAAATTTAGTCTGAGAAATTGAGAAATTTCAGGCAGGGAAGAAATTCGGGGTCTGATTTCTCATCTCTAACTGATTATTCTTGACCAAATTGACTAAATCCCCGGCTTAATTTCTTCTTAGAGGCGAGAGTGAAGCTAAATTACTTGTCCCTCTCCCTTATGGAGGCTTTCCATTTAATTAATTTCTAAGTGCGAGTAGAGAGTCACTAATTCTACCCGTGTCACCAAAGACATGGTATTCCCTCAACCCCGTTAAGCTTTTTTCACGAAAATAACGTCTTTTTCGACCTTGACTTGATAGGTGGTTAGATTGCCTTTTGGGGGTTTATTCGTGACGACTCCAGTGGCGGTAAATTTTCCCGGATGGCAGGGACAAGCTAAAATCTGTGCGCCAGTATTCCATTTCACCGTACAGCCTTCATGGGTACAAGTCGGGTTTACTGCACTGATCTTTTTCGCCTTTTTCTCCCAGATTAGGAGCAAGGAGCCGACCGGGGATTTTTTATCCAGAAAACTGCCTTTGGCTTCCAATTCTTTGAGGGTAATGCCCGTCACTTTCACAAAGCCATCCGCCGCTTGGGCCGGGGTCATCTCTTGGTCGGTAGCCGTCCCTAGGATTTCTGGGGCGCAGGCCATGGCTCCGCCAACACCAACGAGGGCAACAAATTCACGACGATTCATGGGATTAGGTTTTTTCCAACAGTAACGTTAACTTTCACTGTACCGTAGAAGCTCTTTCCATTCAATTAATTTCTAAGTGCGAGTAGAGAGGGCCAGTAAGCAAACGCCTGACCAGGATTAGGCTTCAGAAGCTAGTTGCGACCGATAATTAATTTTTGAGGGTTCAAAAATGGCAAAAATAAGGATTAAATGGCATAAAATATGTAAATAGACTATTTAGTTAATTATTATTCATTCTTAATTCTCCTGACTCCTGACGACCGACTCCTGACTCCTAACCCTAACAACAATTTTTGATTTTTACAACACTCCTAATGAATCCCCTCGTCAATTATTTTCGCAACCTGCACGAAATCCACTCATCCCAAGCAGCGGTAAAAGAAACCTCCTACTACGGCACTCTCGAAACTCTCCTCAACGAAATCGGTAAAACCCTAAAACCGCGAGTCCGCTGCATTATCAACCTCAGAAATCAGGGTGCGGGATTGCCGGACGGGGGACTTTTTAACGTCGATCAATTCCCCAAAAATCAAGAATTAGAACCTTTTACGGCGATTTTTCCCGAAAGAGGCGCGATCGAGATTAAGGGAACCAAAGAAGATATCAAAAAAATCGCCGCCAGCGAGCAAGTACAAAAATACTGGCAAAAATACGGTCAAGTATTAGTCAGCAATTATCGCGATTTTCTGCTCATCGGTCGCAATAGCCAAGGTCAACCGGTAGAATTAGAAGCCTATAGTTTAGCCCCGTCAGAAGCCGAGTTTTGGCTAAAAACCTCAAATCCATCCAAATTTGCCGCCGAACACGGTGATAGCCTCTTAGAATACCTAAAGAGAGTGCTTTTACAGGCGGCTCCTATCACCTCACCGGCCGATGTTGCTTGGTTTCTTGCTTCCTATGCGCGGGACGCAAAAGCACGCTTAGAACATCATTCCGATCTTCCCGCTCTGGCCAATATTCGTCAAGCTTTAGAAAATGCCCTCGGTATCAAATTTGAACGGGAACAGGGAAATAAATTTTTCCGTTCTACCCTCGTGCAAACCCTCTTTTATGGTTTATTCTCCGCTTGGGTATTATGGCACAAGCAAAACCTCAATCGCGAGGATAAAGAGGATAAGTTCGATTGGAAATCCGCAGCCCACCATCTCCATGTTCCCATGTTAGCGATCCTATTTGAGCAGATCGCCGCACCGAGTAAGTTAAAATCTTTGGGATTAGTAGAAGTCTTGAATTGGACTGGTGCAGCTTTAAATCGAGTGCGACGAGAGGAATTTTTTCGTCAATTCGATGAGGGACAAGCGGTACAGTATTTCTATGAACCATTTTTGCAAGCTTTTGATCCTGATTTACGCAAAGAATTGGGAGTTTGGTACACTCCTCCGGAAATTGTTCGCTATATGGTAGCGCGAGTCGATCGAGTTTTACGAGAAGAATTAAATATCGAGGACGGTTTAGCTAATCCCGATGTTTATGTTCTCGATCCTTGCTGTGGAACTGGTGCTTATTTAGTCGAGGTTTTGCGCTATATTACCGATACTTTACAGGAAAATGGGGCGGGTGCTTTAGCCATGGCTTTGGTGAAAAAAGCAGCCATAGAAAGAATTTTCGGTTTCGAGATTTTAACCGCTCCTTTTGTCGTCGCTCATCTACAATTAGGTTTATTCCTGCAAAGTTTGGGTGTACCTTTAATAGAAGATAGTGAACGAGTCGGGATTTATCTGACTAATGCTTTAACCGGTTGGCAACCCCCCGATGAGGAAAGTAAACAGAAAATTCAACAGCTACAATTGAGTTTTCCGGAGTTAAATAAGGAACGAGAAGCAGCCGATGAAGTTAAGCGCGGTAAACCGATTTTAGTTATTCTCGGTAATCCTCCCTATAATGCTTTTGCTGGAACCAGTCCCGCAGAAGAAGCGGGTTTAGTGGAAGTGTATAAACAGGGTTTAATCTCCGATTGGGGGATTAAAAAGTTTAATTTGGATGAGTTATATGTGCGCTTTTTTCGTTTAGCAGAAAGATGTATTTCAGAAAATACTGGTAAAGGGGTTGTTTGTTATATTTCTAATTTTTCCTATCTCGGTGATCCTTCTTTTGTGGTGATGCGTCAAAGATTTTTACAAGAATTTGATCGTCTTTGGTTTGATTGTCTCAATGGGGATAGTCGCGAAACGGGAAAGTTAACCCCTGAAGGTAATCCAGATCCTAGTGTTTTTTCTACTCAATACAATAAGGAAGGAATTCGAGTCGGGACAACTATCGGACTAATGGTAAGAAAGGAAGTAAGGAATAAAAATGTTGATGTCTATTTTCGCCATTTCTGGGGAGTTGCTAAACGAGAACAGTTATTAGATAGTTTAAATAATCAAGATTTTGATGCTTTTTATCAAGTCTCTAACCCAGAACAATCTAATCGTTATTCTTTCCGTCCCTCCGATGTTTCTTCTCACTATTTAGCATGGCCAAAGTTAACAGATTTATCTTGTCAAGATTCATCATTAATTATTCCATTACAGGGTATGGATGAAGATCGTGCAAATGCACTGATAGATTATGATCAAGATATTTTATCATTAAGAATGCAAAAGTATTTTGATAAAACAACTGACTGGGATGAATTTTTAACTTTAAAAACTGGGTTAAGTCGAGATAGTGCGTCTTTTGATGCTAAAACTGTACGAAAAAAAGCACATCAATTAGATTCGTTTAAAGAAAATAACCTGAAAAGATATAATTTCCGTCCCTATGATACAAGATGGTGTTATATTACTTTAGCCCCTAATGTTTGGAAAAGAGTAAGGCCAGATTTATATGTACAATACACATATAAAAATTTATTTTTATTAAGTCGTTCTAAAGGAGTTGCTCAACCAGAAGGAATTCCATTTCTATTTACTCAAAGTCTTTTTGCTAGGGATTGTATGAGAGGTCATGCAGTTGCATTTCCCATGTTAATTTATCCTTCTGCGAAACATGAAGCAAAAAAACAAGATAAATTATTTAATGTTGAAAGTTATACAACTGTTAAAACAAAAGCCAATCTCTCAGAAAAATCTCGTCAATACTTAAATGAACTGGGTATTAATAATCTTGATGAAAATATCGAGAATGCTTCCTTAATTTGGCTGCACTCGTTAGCGATTGGTTACTCTCCCTTGTATCTTCGGGAAAATGCCGACGGTATTCGTCAAGACTTCCCAAGGATTCCCCTTCCTAATAGCCAAGAATTATTAATTAAATCTGCCCAACTAGGACAAGCGATCGCATCTCTTTTAGACACAGAAAACCCCGTTATAGGAGTCACCAAAAAACCGACCCCTGCACTGCAAAAAATCGCCTTGATTTCCTGCACTGATGGGGGAAATTTAAACCCAGATAAGGGGGATTTAATTATTAACGTCGGTTGGGGACATGGGGGTAAAAATGGTGTGACAATGCCGGGTAAAGGAAAAGCGATCGCCAGACAATATACAACCGCAGAAATGAGCGTAATTAGCCCAGAAATGCGAAAATTATTAGGAACGACCACCTATGATATTTATCTCAATGATCGAGCCTATTGGCAAAATATACCGGCCCGGGTTTGGGAATATACCATCGGGGGTTATCAAGTCATTAAAAAATGGCTAAGTTATCGCGAGGAAAAATTATTAGGACGGGGATTAACTATCGCAGAAGTGCAGGAAGTCAGCGAGATGACGAGAAGAATTACTGCGATTATTCTCCTAGAATCAGATCTAGATGATAACTACCAAAATATCAAAACTGCCGTGTATTCTTTTTAATTAAATGATTGAAACCTGCCTTATCAAGGGGGGCAGGGGGGATCAAACCCCCCTTATCAAGGGGGGCAGGGGGGATCAAACCCCCCTTATCAAGGGGGGCAGGGGGGATCAAACCCCCCTTATCAAGGGGGGCAGGGGGGATCAAACCCCCCTTAATAAGGGGGGAGTAAGGGGGGATCAAACCCCCCTTATCAAGGGGGGCAGGGGGGATCAAACCCCCCTTATCAAGGGGGGAGTAAGGGGGGATCAAACCCCCCTTATCAAGGGGGGCAGGGGGGATCAAAACTAAAATCGATTGGTATTAGGTGAACTGGACTCAGAGCAGTTATCAAAAGTTGAAGATGTTTGGCTTTTTTGACTTGGGCTACTCTAGAACTATGAATTTCTGAAAATGCGATCGCTTAAGTTAAAATAGAGAGGTTCAGTTTCAGGGACGAAAAAGGTAAAATAGATTAAAAGCTTACAATCTTCTAACTCGCTGCTATGCCAGTCACTCGCCAAGCTCTTAAGCAAGACCTTGACCAACTAACTAATGATCAACTTCAGCAAGTTGCTGACTTCATTGCCTTTCTCAAGTTCCAAGATAAACGCCGCCGGATCATTCTCGATCCTAGTCAACTTGTTTCCCTTGCGACTGATTTCGCCGAGGAAGACCGTATCTTTGCCGAAGCTGGAATGGATGATTATGCAGTGATGCTTGCTCAGGAAGATCATCAATGACTGAACAGCTTAAACGTGGGGAAGTTTGGTTAGCAAACCTCAATCCTGCTCAAGGTTCTGAGCAGGCAGGTATTCGTCCCATCATTATTTTTCAAAATGATATTGTTTCTCAATTTTCCACAACAACCATTGCTATTCCCCTAACGACAAACCAACGCCGTGCTTTATTACCAATCTGTATGTTGATTAGACAGGGAGATGGCGGGTTATCGCAGGATTCAGTCGCACTTTGTTTTCAAATTAGAGTGTTAGATAAGACCCGTTTAATTCAGCGGTTAGGACTACTTAGGACTGAAACAATAGCTCAACTAGAAGATGTTGTGTTGATAACATTAGGATACCAACTATAAGGATAGTACGATCACCGCTCTTGTCGGGTGCAAAAACCCGCAGGTAACGCATCAATAATATCTTTGAGGCTCATCCCAATAATTTTCTCTAGCTTGGGGAATTTCTATGAAGAGCCGGTAGGCGTTAGGCTGTATTTGTTTTGACATCAACGCCCCGTATTGTTCTCGGTAAAACCCCACACCCCACACCCCACACCCCACGAAAAACTTTTTGGGCAAACCCTAATTATTGCCCCCCCAATAGCCATCATTGCTCCTTGCGAGCGGCGAATCATTAATAATTTCTTTAGTAAACGGCAAAACCGATAAAAATTTTCTATCAAAAAATTGGCAAAAATTGGCAGGACGAAAAATGCTGATCAGCTTGGAACATCTGAGATAGAGCATCGTCAATCTGGACATTCAAAATGTCACCAACTTGCTGTGATCCCAGTGCTAATGGTCAGAGATAGACTTGCATAATTTCAAAATCTAAGTTAATCTCACCTAAAAGTCACCTTTAGGTATTTTGACTAAAAAGTAAAGTTGCTTAACTTCTACTCTAGCCTCAAGGCTAATGCTGAAAGCTAGACCCATCGGCTTAATCCACTGGCTCTAGCTAACTCTTTACACCACAGGAGGTCTGTTTGAAAGAGACTTTTATCCACAACCCCATGACATCCGCTACCCCAGAACAGAATTGCACCGCTGAGTCTAACCGAGTCCGTTACTCAGTTGCTCTACTGGGATTAGCACTCTCTCTGGGAGTACCTAGCATTCTCAACTCCACCTCAGAATCAGCCCAGGCCGCCAATTCTGTACCCTTAGAATGGGAAGTGATTGACCTGGCCCAAAAAGCCAAAGCTGCGGGTAAAGAACTAAAAGAACCGCAAATAATCCAATCCCAAGCACTCGCCACCGTCAAATTCATCGCCACATCAGTGGTTGAGCATCAGGTAAAACCGGGAGAATCCCTGTGGAGTTTAGCCGACAGCTATCAAACCACCCCCACAGTGATCGCTGCCCGCAATAATCTCTCCCCCCAATCCGATTTGATTATCGGACAAACCTTAAAAATTCCCACTCCTGAGCAGTTGCCCCCGGCAGCCCCGGCAGCAACTCCTGAGCAGTTGGATAGTTCCTCTGCTAGTCTCCGTCAAACCCGTCAACGTCTCCAAGAAAGTTTGGCCGCCCTGCGAACCGAGGAAAACCCCCATCAGTCCAATTCCGGGGAAACGGTAATCGTCACCGAAACTACCGCTCTCGTTCCCGATAATTCGCCAACTAGCGTCGAGATTCCCGTTATTGCTCCCGAAGAATCCCCCCGACCAACCAGCCAGGTGATCCCGATTCCCGTTCCCACCCCTGAAAGCGATCGCCCGATAGCCACAATTCCCCTTAATCCTCCCTTGACAAGCAGACCGGAAATTCCTAGCGTTGCCCTACGAAATCCGGCTCCTGTGACTGAAATTCCCGCCGTTCCCAATCCTCGGGTCATAGTTCCCCCAGAAAACCAAGTTTATCGGGTTCGGCCAGGAGATACCTTAAACACGATCGCTCGCGCTCTCGGCATCACCCCCGCCGAATTAGCTAGGGAAAACGGCATTGACAACCCCAACCGGATTAAAGTTAATCAAACCCTAGTGGTTCCCGATCGCTCTGCCAACGCTAGAGTTAATCAAAATCTTACCCCTTTGGACGGCGATCGCCCTAGGTTGTCCTTTAACCCCAGCAATCGACAAAATCCGCCCGCGGAAACTGCCACCACGGGGACGGAAGAATTCCCCGAAAATATCACCGGCAGCTATCGGGAAAGATTGCGCCAAGAGGTGGCTAATCTGCGGGAAACTAACCTTTCGGAAACCCAGAAAAGTATCGCTATTCCCGTCGATAATCCCGCAGAAACCCTCGATGAGCCGCAAATAACCCCTAATCCCCAATGGACTGCCCTTCGTTCTCGTTCTAACCAAAGCACCCCCCCACAGATTATCGGTTCGGCTCCTACCAATGTGGAAGAATATAATGACCGCCTCCGAATTCCCGTCGGCGAAACCGTAGAACCTTCCCTTCCTCCCCTCACTAATCCCGATGAGCATTTACCTAATCCCGCCCCGATTTTTACCGGCTTTATTTGGCCCACTAGAGGTGTGTTAACCTCTGGTTTCGGTTGGCGCTGGGGCAGACCTCATCGCGGCATCGATATCGCCGGTCCAGTGGGGACTCCGATTGTGGCGGCGGCAGCCGGTGAAGTAATCTCCTCCGGCTGGAATTCTGGCGGTTATGGCAATCTGGTGAAACTTCGTCACCCCGATGGTAGCACCACTCTCTATGCCCATAACAGCCGTCTGCTGGTGCGTCGCGGCCAAACTGTTCAGCAAGGCGAGCCGATCGCCCAGATGGGCAGCAGTGGCTTTAGCACCGGCCCCCACCTACATTTCGAGGTTCACCCCTCCGGCCGGGGAGCAGTTAATCCTATGGCTTTCCTGCCAGGCAGACGTTAAAGATGCCCCCAAAGGGAAGAAAAAATCTTCCCTTTTTTGCTCTTGTGCAATTGGGTGATTATGTGTTATGATTGATAACTGTGTAAACAACGGCTTAGTAGCTCAGTTGGTCAGAGCAGGGGACTCATAAGCCCAAGGTCGGCAGTTCAAATCTGCCCTGAGCCATTTTAGGAAAACCTAAGTGTAGAATTTTAGAAATACAGAATCTTGCTTGAAGATTATCTCGTTCCCCAGTTCTACCTGATCACTGCCCCCACCAAAGCCTTTTTTTTGATTTATGGAAATTCGCACCCATAAGTATGGGAAAGGGCTTGACTTAGGCGGCGGTTTGCGTTATGCTTTTTTTATAATGGGAATCTGTGCCAATTTAGATAATTGTCAATATTTCCATTATGAATAAAATCTTTTAGAAATATTATCTCAAAATCTCCCCAGAAAAGCAAGCAAAATTTTGCCAATAATTGTTAAGTTTTGTTAAAAAGAAATGGAGAGATCAGCCTTTATTTTTTCCCTTGCAGTAAGCCAAAACGAATTAAACCCGACTCGTAACCGCGCCGCATTAACCCTAAAGATAAAGCCCCTTGGATAGT
The DNA here is from genome assembly GCF_007095705.1 of Microcystis sp. Msp_OC_L_20101000_S702. NCBI lineage: Bacteria > Bacillati > Cyanobacteriota > Cyanophyceae > Chroococcales > Microcystaceae > Microcystis > Microcystis sp. Msp_OC_L_20101000_S702. The sequence goes on along the minus strand of NZ_SFBO01000014.1, from coordinate 16,846 downwards.
AGTGTAACCGCTGGCTAACAAACCTGCGATCGCATCTGGGGTTAGGGCCGAATCAATCACCACATCCCAAAAAGCGGCCACCGATAGAGACCAATCATCGGTTTTTAGGTCTTGAAAGCCAATGTCACGGGCAATATCGGCGTATTCTGGCAAAGAAATCACATAGGGCAGACAATAAACCTGATAAATCTCGTTTAATAGTTTAATCTCTCCTTCCGTTAAATTACCAGCCAGGGAAGTGGTGGAACGATGACACCAAGTAGCCATCAAAAAAGTCCCCCCAGGCTGCAAAACCCGATAACATTCCCGCAGAAATTGCCTTTTATCGGGCATATGTTCGCCACTTTCCAATGACCAGACCAGAGCAAAATTATCGTCAGGAAAAGGGGTTTTTAGGGCATCAGCCACACAAAAACTGACTTTTTCTTCTAAATTAAACTCTTGCGCTCTTTGGCTGGCTCTAGCGGCTTGTACCGGGGAAAGGGTAATCCCCACCGCTTGGCTGTGAAATTTTTCGGCCAGATAAAGACTACTGCCACCAATACCACAACCGACATCAAGAATCCGATTAGCACCGGTGACATGACCCCAAGTTAATAATTCTTCTATTAAATCAATTTGTGCCTGACGGCGATCGAGTTTAATCTTGCCGCCGCGACCGTAGTAACCATGGTGCATATGTTCGCCCCAAATCCTTTCCCATAGTCCACTAGAGGAGTCATAAAAATCGGCTATTCGTTGATAAAGTTCCATGGTGATTTCCTAAGTGAGTGGGTGGTGTCTTTTTCTCCAAGTTGTTGATTCATATAGTCCACAATACCTAGCTCATCAATGATAGCGGCGATGATGCCTAAATGGTCGGGATTTTTAACGGTTAGTTGAGTCATTGTCAGGTGAGTGACTGGTTGATTTGATTGTAGCTATTCCGTCGCTATTTCTGAGTTTATTTTTTACCTCCTCTTAACCAGTACGGAATATGGGTTACAAAGGTGAGATGCTCTCCTCTAATACCATTTTTCTTTATTTGCGTCACAACGAATGCAAGCTTGGCAAGCATTCGAGCGTGGATGTCTGTCATGGATTTAGAAATTTGGTATAAGTCCTAAAAATAATCTCCCGACTCCTGAATTCTGATAACTGATTCAAGGCTAAGGGTCAACAATGCTAGGATAAAGGCTTGAGTAGAGAACGATCAAGCGAAAGCCATGTCATCGACAGCCGATCTTGTAGGGTGCGTTCCCTAATGCAAGTCCTACTGCTCCACCGATCGATTTTTGGGGAACGCACCATGCACATTTATTGCAGCTGTGGGTTAAAGTGCGATGCCGCTCTGATGGGTTGAGTTCTGGATTGGTAACCTGTTACCGAGCAAACCCGACGATGTTGGAATGATTCTGATAGCTGACGGCTAATAGCTAAGGGTTATCAATGCTAGGATAAAGGCTTGAGTAGAGAACGATCAAGCGAAAGCCATGTCATCGACAGAAGTAAAAACCCCGCCCCCAGACAGTACCGAATTCCTCGATGAGTTACCCGGAGAAGTGGAAATGTCCTTATTTGACCACTTGGAGGAGTTGCGGCGCCGGATTTTTTATAGTTTAATTGCCGTGGCTGTGGGTGCGGTGGGATGTTTTATCTTCGTTAAACCCCTAGTACAAGTGCTGGAAGTTCCCGCCCAAGGGGTAAAATTTTTGCAGTTAGCTCCGGGAGAATTTTTTTTCGTCTCCCTAAAAGTAGCTGGATATAGCGGCATACTGGTGGCTAGTCCGGTCATTCTCTTACAAATTATCCTCTTTGTGCTGCCGGGGTTAACCCGTCGCGAACGGCGTTTAATTGTCCCGGTAGTGTTAGGATCGAGTGTTTTATTTTTTGCTGGTTTATTTTTTGCCTATATTGCCCTGATTCCCGCCGCTTTAAACTTTTTTGTCAGTTATGGGGCGGAAGTGGTCGAACAAGCTTGGTCGATCGAGCGCTATTTTGAATTTGTCTTACTTTTACTGTTTAGTACTGGCATCGCCTTTCAAATTCCCGTTATTCAATTGATTTTGAGCTTTTTGGGCATTATTTCCTCGCAAACGATGTTATCGGGGTGGCGTTTCGTGGTTTTGGGGGCGGTGATTTTAGGCGCGATTTTAACCCCTTCCACAGATCCTCTCACCCAATCCCTGTTAGCAGGGGCGGTCTTGGGTCTATACTTTGGGGGCATTGGGGTGGTGAAATTAACGGGACGTTAGCAGTTTTTTGATAAAATTTGACGGCTGAAAACCAATTAAGCCAGAAAGCTAGAGATTGATTCTAGATTGAGTAACAAGGGACTTGCGTATTAATAAATTACCATCTAGACTTATGGTAACTGAACTGACTGAAAAAATCAAATCAAGCTTGAAAGATGCGGCAAAAAAGCTGACAGGTTTTAAGAAAAGGGCTTTTATGGCGCAAGTAACTATAGACTATTTTAACTCTTTGCCGCGCCGGGCTGAAACAGAATTGGGATGGTCTAGGCAGGCAATAGCAACGGGATTGAAAGAGCTAGAAACTGGAATTATTTGCGTTGATAATTATCGTGCTAGGGGGAGAAAAAAAACGGAGGAACTGCTACCAAACTTAGAGGCAGACATCAAAAGTTTAGTGGAGATGTACTCGCAAGCAGACCCTAAATTCCAATCAACTTTTGCCTTTACTAAAATCAGTGCCAGAGCCATAAGAGAGGCATTAAAAGAAGAAAAAGGCTATCGAGATGAACAATTGCCCTCTCGTCAAACCATTGGAGATATTTTGAATCGAATGGGCTATAGTTTAAAAAAACACAAAAAATAAAACCGCTCAAAAAAATCCCAGAAACCGAGGCAATTTTTGCCAATGTAGCTCAAGCCAATCAAGCCGCTGACAACCAGACTAAATCCTTGAGAATTTCCTTGGATAGCAAAGCTAAAGTTAAGATAGGCAATTTGTCTCGTGAGGGTAAAGCCCGCTATCTCGAGCCATTAAAAGCTGATGATCATGATAGGGAATGGAGGGCTGTTTTAGTCCCTTTAGGAATTCTAGATGTGAGGGGAGAACGCCTGTCTATTTATTTCGGTCAATCGGCTGAAACCTCAGATTTTGTAGTAGATTGTTTAGAGTTGCGGTGGCAAGAAAATCAAGCAATCTATCCAGGGTTAGAAGAATTAGTCATTGATTTAGATGGAGGAGCCGCCACTCGCAGCAACCGCACTCAATTTATCAAAAGAATGGTAGGATTTGCCCGAAAAACCCAATGGCAAATACGGCTCATCTATTACCCGCAAATGCCATAGTAAATATAATCCCATTGAAAGGTGTTGGGCAGTCTTAGAGAACTATTGGAATGGGGCAATTTTAGATTCAATTGATGCGGCTCTTAATTGGGCTTCTAACATGACTTGGAAGGGTATAAAACCTCTAGTAAATTTGGTAGAAGGAACTTATGAAAAAGGGGTGAAGGTTTTGGCTAAAGAACTAGAACAATTGCAACCTTTCAACGCAGCGTTCTGAAACTTTGCCCAAATGGGATGTGACGGTTCTGCCCTCCTAGCTGGCATCTTATTTTTACGCAAGTCCCCAAAGTGAAATATTTTTTCTTAACGGCAGGCTGGACAATAGGACGGGTGTGGGAATTTGGTGGTTTGTGGGACAATGCGAGTAGTTGGCGACGACCACCACAGATAGAGCGATTAAATATCGGTATTTTAGAGGGAGAACAGGTTTTATGGCTTTATAAGGTGGAAGAAGCCGTGATTATGGTGGAAGTTGCCCCCAAGAGTGCCGAAATTGCTGATACTGTCCCCACTATCGGGCAAGTGGTGCTAAAACGCTTGATTAGTGCCGAACAAGTCCTCGAAATCCTGCAAAATGCCGAAGAACTGCTGAGGAAGTAATTAGGGTTTGCTGAATAATGGTAAAACCCTTTTTAGATAAGGCTTTTGACCTGTTAAAATCCGATGTTCATGCTGCGAAAATAGGATTGGAACCTTCAAAAACCTTGCATTATCCTTCTTACAGTACATAAACTGGTACAAGAAAAGGGGGCAACAAAGCCTGAAACTCCTGCCTCACAGCCTCGGATCATTCTGCCTGACCCTATTCTAGGCCTTTTTCAGAAGAAATTAATTAATAATTATTCTCAATTATTTGAGAAGATTACTCTAGCTGCGATCCAAGATTCATGCTGAAAAGCCTTGATTTTCAAAGGCTAAACCGGCTAAAAATACTAATGTATCAAAGGATACCGAGCAACTGTAACAATTCTTAACTTGACTTTATTGAGAATTATTCTAGACTAAGACTTAAAGCTTATTGCATATTATTATCAATAAGCTTGGTTCTATTTTCGTTAAAAGATGCCATGCAGACCTACGACAATCCTCAGATCAAGTACGACTGGTGGGCAGGAAATGCCCGTTTTGCCGATAAATCAGGCTTATTTATCGTTGCCCACGTTGCCCAAGCTGCTTTAATCGCTTTTTGGGCAGGAGCCTTCACCTTATTTGAAATTTCCCAGTATCGCCCCGATATAGCCATGGCAGAACAGGGCTTAATTTTACTGCCGCACCTGGCCACTTTAGGCTTTGGAGTCGGAGAAAAGGGGCAAATCATCGATATCTATCCCTTTTTCGTGATTGGCTCAATTCATCTGATTTCTTCGGCAGTTTTGGGAGCAGGAGCCTTATTTCACCTGTTAAGAGTCCCAGAAACCCTGAAAGATTCCTCTGGTCCGGGGAAAAAATTCCATTTCGATTGGAGTGAACCCCGACAATTAGGAGTTATTCTCGGTCATCACCTGCTCTTTTTAGGTATAGCTGCATTATTATTAGTGGCCAAAGCTATGTACTGGGGGGGATTATACGACGCAACTATCGGCGCTGTCCGAGTCGTTAGTGAACCAACCCTCGATCCTTGGGTTATCTATGGCTATCAAACCCACTTTGCTACTGTGGACAATCTCGAAGATTTAGTCGGTGGTCATATCTACGTCGGTTTAATGTTAATTGGGGGCGGTATCTGGCATATTATCGTTCCCCCGCTCAAATGGGCGAGAAATGTGCTGATTTTCTCTGGAGAAGCCATTTTATCCTATTCTTTGGGCGGAATTGCCCTAGCTGGTTTCGTGGCCGCCTATTTCTGTGGGGTAAATACCCTCGCTTATCCAGTCGAATTTTACGGGCCAATTTTAGAAGTGAAGTTAGGAATTGCTCCCTACTTTGCCGACACGGTGAAATTGCCCTTTGGAGTACATACGGCGCGCTGTTGGTTAGCTAATGCCCACTTTTTCCTCGCTTTCTTCTTTTTACAAGGTCATCTCTGGCACGCTTTACGCGCGATGGGTTTTGACTTTAAACGAGTAGAAAAAGCCTTAAATGCGATAGAAGCCTAGTTTTTTCAAGGAAGATTAGGATAAATTATCGATTTTCCTAATTTTCCCCGCTGATCAATCTTTCTAACTGTCCCTTATGCCTTACTGTACCTGTTGTAACACCAAATTGCTGCATCACATTGGACGCTCTCGCTCTTATTGGTACTGTAGTTCTTGCCGGCAGGAAATGCCAGTTTCAGAGAGAGAAAACTGTAATCAGGGGCTTTATTCCCTATCAAGGAGAATTAAGAGTTAAACTCACTTATTTCGCAACAAGGACAAATTTTATGGCAAAAATTGGCTTATTTTTTGGCACGCAAACCGGCAAAACCGAAACGGTGGCGGAAATGATTCAGAAAGAATTTGGAGGTGAGGCAATTGTAGAATTACACGATATCTCCTCCGCTTCTACCGAGGATTTTGCCCCCTACGATGCCCTGATTATCGGTTGTCCCACCTGGAATATCGGCGAATTACAAAGCGATTGGGCGGGTTTTTACGATGAATTGGATGACATTGATTTCGTCTCCAAAAAGGTCGCTTATTTCGGGATGGGGGATCAAATCAGTTATGCGGATAACTTTCAAGATGCTCTGGGGATACTGGAAGAAAAAATCGCCTCCCTGGGGGGTAAAACTGTCGGTTACTGGCCGACAGAAGGTTACGATTTTAACGAGTCGAAAGCCCTAAAAAATGGCAAATTTGTCGGTTTAGCCCTCGATGAAGACAACCAATCCGATTTAACTGAACAACGGATCAAAACTTGGGTCGCGGGACTTAAGGGCGAATTTGGCGTTTAGTTAGCTATCAATCAGTTATCAGTTATCAGTTATCAGTTACCAGTTATCAGTTATCAGTTACCAGTGAATAGTATTAAGTGGCTAGTTCGCAGCTTTCTTTTCACCGACTACTGATTACTGTTTACTGATCGCTAAAAAATCCCCTATATCCTTGATTATTATGTCTCGATTACCTGATGCAGTTTGGATTAATGTTAACCCCAGTTTTCGCCGTTTTGATCGCCCGGTGTTGGATTGTTTAGCCCGGGAAGTTGCGATCGCTGATTGGCAATACTGTCAATCTCTTGATCAGCCAGCTTCTCTTGATATTGCCTTAGTATTAATACAAGATTACCTGAAACAATGCGATCGACCGCTGCATTTAGTCGGCCACGGCACGGGGGGATTAGTAGGATTACTGTATGCGCGTCGTTATCCAGAAAGGGTAAAATCCTTAACTTTGCTCTCTGTGGGAGTCTATCCGGCGATCGATTGGCAAGCTCATTATTATGTGCTATCAAAATTACTGCCTTGTTCTCGTCAAACTCTGCTCAATCAATCGGTTCACAATCTTTTTGGTCATCAATCCTGCGCTTTAACCCAAGAATATCGCTATCTCTTGGAAGAGGATTTATTATTGTCCCTTTCTCCCCATAATCTCTATCAGAATGCCCATTTCCCCCCGGGGACAGTTCCCGTACCCCTGTTAGTCTGTGGGGGAGATATCGATACGGTAATTGATCGGCATTTATTGCAGGGATGGCAACCCTGGTTAAAGTCAGGCGATCGCATTTGGAGTTGTCACAAAGGGCGTTATTTTTTCCACTATTCCCACCCCTACAGCGTCAGTCAAGAGATTTTTAGTTTCTGGCGATCTCTAGTTCCACAGGAATTCCTTTCTGAGCAAACTGTAATTATTCCTTAATTGACAAAAATCGAGATTTATGTTAAGGCTAATACCGCTCTTTTGTCCGATCGCAATCTGGATAACGCTGCTGTTCTTTTTTACTGCCCTTTTTCTTGCTGTTGCCCAAGGGCGCCGGCAGTTGCAAAAGCTGCATCGAATTCCCTGTAGTCGCTGTGTTTTTTGTACCGGAGATTATCGCTTGAAATGTGCGGTGCATCCAATGCGTGCCTTTTCGGAAGAGGCGATCGATTGTCGGGATTTTGAGCGAGAAACACGTTGGAAGTCGAGGATTGGTCTAAGTTGGACTTGTCTCGGTAAATTTTCGAGATATAGTCATTTCAATTAAGATTGGGAATATCAATGCCAGATAGAATAAGGGTTTTATCGATCGAGAGTGTATCGTACTTATTTGAAATCACTACAATAGCATTCTAGACCCAATTCGTTAGGGTTAGAATGGACACTTTTCGGGGGATCGATCGTCCCGGAGCGATGTACTATAATTAGACTAGGTAACTCGCGCGTCCCGTTCTCATGAACTTCTCGAACATAACAGAATTAAAAGACTATCTTCGTCGATATAACTCTCATTCTATTTTAAAAATGGGAGCTAATATTTGTTGGCGCAACTGGGAAAGCTGGAAGAGTGATCCTTGTAAATGGGTAGAAAGTAACGCATTACGCAATTATGCGATTCGATTGATCCTTCTTGCTAGTGCGGGAAACATACATCGTGATCAAGAAATAATTCCAGAAGAATTCGATTCTTTGATTCAAGTTTATTTTGGTTGGCCGAACCATACAATTTCAGACAAAAATCTGTTGAAAAAAGAATCGGAAGAAATCGTAAATAACATTGCAAAATACGAGAAAAACCATATAAACAAAGTTCGTAACTGGACGATCAAGCCTAGTGATTTTATCACAAAAGAGAAAGTGCGCCGCCATTCGCCAGGACTCTTCTGTCAGCGTTCGGCGGCTTTTCAAAATTCGGGATTTGGAGACTCAATAGCTCGTATTCAGCGCACGATTAAATTATTGGAGATTATTCATCAATCACACCCTCTTATTCTTGAGCTTTTTTATCAGCGAGCGGGATTATCAACCCAGGTTTACTTTAATCAATTTATGTCGGCGATTGAATGGGGAAAGAGCAATGGAGAGCAATGGGGTCTTATCGACTTTTCTCGGGATAAAGAACTCGAAGATCAGGGAATTACTCAAGAGAATCTTGAAAAATTTATTTCACTCAATAGCTTGCCTTTTAATCTATCTACAAAAAAAGATTCTCAATGTTTTTGGACAAAAGTTGAGCGAAGTATAGAAACAGTATCAGAACCTTATCAACCATTCTTTTATAATTATTTTTTAGATATTCCATTTATATATCTTGGCAAACAAAAATACTGTCTTCCCGATCCTCTTTCTTTGTCTGAATCCTGCTGGAACCAGATTAACACAAATATTCTTACGCCCTACGAAGAGAATCGAAAAAAACGAGATGGTATTTTAAGTGATGCGGTGGAAACATATCTGGAAACAGTTTTTTTGCCCCAGATTGCTCCGACATCTTTTGAAAGAATTCCTGTTGACGAAACAGACTCGATCAATAAAGCGGGAAAACGAGCAGACTTTTTGATATGCCTTCCTAATGCCTATATTATTATCGAATGTAAGAATTCGCTAATGTCCCCTGACACTAGCGCCTGTTTTCATCCTGAAGGACTAGCCAATTTTTATATGAGATTTCACGAAGCTACAGAACAAATTTCGGCAACCGTTCGAGCGTATAATTTGAAAGATAAGCCTGTTATTCCTTTGGTTCTCTCCTTTTATGATGCAATAAGACCTTCTCAAATGTTTGAATTTATGATCGAGGAAACTAATTATTGTTCGGAATTAGGTCTGACAATGCCGCCTGTTATTCGTTCACTACATGAGTTTGAATATTTTACAGAAAATAGAAGTCTAGAAAATTGGGCCGAGTTAATAATTTGTCAAGCTAAACAACCTCGGTTTGTTCCACCAGATGAACGAGGACAACCCCAACCACATCCTGTTCCACGCGATAATCGGGGTCATGAATATAAGCACTTGGCCGATTATAAATTATGGCTCTTCTAGAGTAGTTATGATATATTAGCACAATAATTCCTGTGAGACTTGTGTAGCAAAGCTTACTAGGAATTCAAAAAAGCAATTTTAATAAAAAAGCTTTTTATTTTGTTGGATTCTCTACTTTTTAAGGAGTTAGGCTCATTTAAACTACTCATTTGCTATAACCAGTCTAGGAGAGCCACTTTTTGCTGGCTATGGAGTACATCTAAGCAGAGTATAGTCAGTCTGAAAAATAAGGGGAATGATTACGAACTCAACCCTTAATATACATAGCTTATAGATGTTGAGCGCATTTTTCTCTCAGACATCAGCCCTCCTCTGCTAAGATGATAATCATTATCATTTTAGCAGGCAATGGTCAATCAGATTAAGTCCCCCCGAGCAGAAAGCTCCGTTATCGAGGAAGATTCGCAAAAAATCGTAAAAATACGCCATACTTGCGCCCATATCTTAGCGATGGCTGTACAAACTCTCTTTCCTGAAACCAAAGTCGCTATTGGTCCCTGGACAGAAACGGGATTCTACTACGATTTCGATCGCCCAACACCCTTTACCCCCGAAGATTTGGAGAAAATAGCGGCAGAAATGGGGCGAATTATCGGGAAAAACCTGCCAATTATCCGAGAAGTGCTGGAAAGAAGCGAAATTACCGCAGAAATCGAGCGCCTTAATCAACCCTACAAAAAGTTAATTTTAGAGAGAATTCCCCCAGATGAAACCATTACCCGTTATTTTATCGGTAGTCCGGACGCAGGACGGAGCGATCGAGAACCCTCGTTAATTGATGGTGCTGTTTCTCCCCCGGAAGAATTTTGGTGGGATCTGTGTGCGGGACCCCATCTCAACTCGACGGGGGAAATTAACCCAGATGCTTTCGCCTTGGAGAGTGTAGCGGGTGCTTATTGGCAAGGAGATGAAAAACAGCCGCAATTACAGCGAATTTACGGCACAGCTTGGCAAACCCCCGCAGAATTACAAAATTATCTCCAACAAAAAGAAGAAGCGCAGCGACGAGATCATCGCAAATTGGGACAACAATTAAAATTATTTAGCATCCAAGAAGATGCCGGTGGCGGCTTAGTTTTTTGGCATCCCCGGGGTGCAACAATGCGTTATTTAATCGAAGATTATTGGCGCCAAGCTCATTTAGAAGCGGGTTATCAATTTCTTTATACTCCCCATCTAGCTAATTTAGATCTGTGGAAAACTTCCGGACATTGGGACTTTTATCGCGACAATATGTTTGAGGCGATCGAGTTAGAACAGCAAAGCTATCAAATTAAGCCGATGAATTGTCCTTTTCATGTTTTAACCTATCAAAATGACCTGCATTCCTATCGAGAATTTCCCCTCAGATGGGCAGAATTAGGCACAGTTTATCGTTACGAGCGATCGGGGGTTTTACACGGATTAATGCGGGTAAGAGGTTTTACTCAAGATGATGCTCATATTTTTTGTTTACCCGAACAAATTGCCGCAGAGATTCTAGGAGTTTTAAATTTAACCGAGAAAATTCTCTCCGATTTTGGCTTTACTAATTATCAGGTAAATTTATCGACTCGTCCCAGTAAATCCGTGGGTAGCGATAGTGTTTGGGAATTGGCAACTGCAGCTTTAATTGAGGCATTAAATGCTAAAAAGTGGGATTATATTGAGGATCAGGGAGGTGGGGCTTTTTATGGTCCAAAAATTGATATAAAAATTCAAGATGCGATCGGTAGAATGTGGCAATGTTCCACGATTCAGGTCGATTTTAACTTGCCAGAACGCTTTGATATGCAATATGTCGCTAGGGATGGTACTCGGGAAAGACCGATTATGATTCATCGAGCTATTTTTGGCTCTTTGGAAAGATTTTTTGGTATTTTAATCGAGAATTATGCGGGAGATTTTCCTCTCTGGTTAGCACCTATTCAAGTCCGTTTATTACCCGTTAGTGATGAACAGCAGCATTATGCTTTAGAGGTAGCAGTGCAGTTAAAACAAGCTGGTTATCGAGTGGAAATCGATAAAAGTGGTGAGCGTTTAGGCAAACAAATTCGTACAGGAGAACTAGAAAAAATCCCTGTCTTAGCTGTGATTGGAAAACGAGAAGTTAGCAGTAAAACTCTAAGTGTTCGCACTCGACAAGGGGGTGATTTAGGTTCGATGACGCTGGCAGATTTATTAGAAAAAATGCAAACGGCGATCCTATCTAAAACTAATCTCTGAAACTTTTGTATAAACCAGCAATTAGTGGATATCGATCCCCTCCAAGCGAATTTAACAGGGTTGAGAAAAGCCTATTTTCTGCCAATTAATTAACTTACAAGTGGGTTAGCTGCCATGAGTTCTTTGATAATTCCCCTCTCCGATTCCCTCCCTTGCTTGCCTAAATCAGGAATGCCTGTGACGATTATTACTGGTTTTTTAGGGAGTGGAAAAACCACCTTACTCAATCATATTCTTGACAATAAAGAAGGGTTAAAAGTTGCCGTCTTAGTCAATGAGTTTGGGGATATTAATATTGATTCTCAATTGCTTGTTTCCATCGATGAAGATATGGTAGAATTGAGTAATGGCTGTATTTGTTGTACGATTAATGATAGTTTAATTGAGACAGTCTATCAGGTCTTAGAAAAAGAAATACCCGTGGACTATCTAATTATTGAAACCACAGGATTAGCCGATCCTTTGCCAATTATCCTCACTTTCCTAGCCACGGAATTAAAATATCTGACTCGCTTAGATTCTATTATTACCCTCGTGGATTCTGAAACCTTTACTGCCGATCATTTTGATAGTAATATTGCCCTTAGTCAAATTCGTTATGGTGACGTGGTAATTCTCAATAAAATAGATCGAGTCAGTCCCAAGAAATTAGATGATTTAGAAAAGTTTATTCGTCGAGAAAAAGAGGGTATAAGACTCCTAAAAAGTAGTTATGGTCAGGTTCCTTTGGGTTTATTGTTAGATCTAGGTTTAACTAAAGAAGAATTGTATAAAGTCCAGTTGAGAGACTTTCAAAAAAATCGCCAAAGCTCCAGTGATAATCAATCTCCTGAAGACTTTAATTTTGTCTCCTTTGTTAGCGATAAACCATTTAATCTAGATAAATTTGAACCTTTTCTCACGGAAAAAATTCCAGTAAATGTTTTTCGAGCTAAAGGGATTCTCTGGTTTCAACAAAGCGATTTAAAACATATTTTTCAATTGAGCGGTCTTCGTTACGATCTGCAAGCGGTAGAATGGGATACATCTCCTCAGAATCAGTTAGTTTTTATCGGCAGAAATTTAAATAAAGAGGAAATCTTGACACAACTAAACGAATGCTTGGCTAGTTCTCAAAAAATTAAAAAGCACAAACTATGAATAGACCTCTTGCAGAAATCAAAAATCGTTGTTAGGGTTAGGAGTCAGGAGCCAGTAGTCAGTAGTCAGGAGAATTAAGAATGAATAATAATCAATTAAATGGTCTATTTACAGATTTTATGCCATTTAATCCTTATTTTTGTCGTTTTTGAACTCTCAAAAATTAATTATGCAAGAACTCTAATAATTTATGGATAAAAACTTTAAAATTTAACGAACCCTCGATCCCATGGTTTTACATCTCTTTGTTCTCCAAGTTCATTATCGCAAACCCTTGCACTTTACGGAAGCGGCGATCGATTAAGGGAACAATTAAAAACGAGGGGAATTATCTTAGTTGATTTACCCGATGGACAAAGCCAATGGTATCCTAGAGAAAAGAGCCATAACCATGATTAATATCCCAAGAAACCGCCAATTTTTCCCAAAATAACCTTACTAAGTCTAGAGGATTGGTTAAGGAAGATTACTTGCCCCAATCTGACTTATGCTAGAATGATTATCATTACCACAATAAAGAAGGAGCAAAATGATTATCGTGGTGACGGGGGGTATAGCTGCGGGAAAAACCCATTGGATTCGCCAACAAATCGCCCAAAGCAAGCAGCCAAGTCTATATTTTAGTCCCCAGACGGAAACTTTTCCCATTGATCATCTCACTTTACAGAGTGACTTTCCCCAGTTGTCCTCTATTTCCAGGGAAGAAGAAGACCTTTTGAGCAGTTTATCCATGGAAAACACGATCTATATGGAAGTACCATGGCATTTAGACACGCAATCCCTCGAAAGCTTTCTAAAACCCCTCAATTGTCATCGGGTAGCGATTACGTCTCCAGACGAAGAAATCCCCGAAGGACAAGTTCCCGTCGATGAAATAGTCATCAGTCCCGTCAAAACAACCATAAAAGGTGATCAATGGTTAAAAAAACGAGAAATACAGATTTATAGAGCCGTTTTAACGGGAGAAATCCTCGATTTTTCCAGTTTAACCACCTTTTGGACAGAATTAACCCAAGGGGCCTATGGGGAAGTGCTGCGGGTTAAAAGTATCTTCGATATCATCGACGGTCAGTGTATTTATGGGGAATTTATGGATGAATGGCCAGAAAAAGACTTTCAAAGCTTAAATTTCCCCTTAAATCTCGATGGGAGACCGAATCGCTTTAGTGGGATTGAAATCGTCGGTCGCAATCTCGATAAACCGACAATTGCCGATACCCTGAGTGATTGTTGTCTGTCCGATGAGGCACTTTTTTATTATCAACAACAATTTCAAGAATCTTTAGAGCCAGAAATGGAGTTAATCTGATGAAAATAGCCGTTTTATCCTGTATTCATGGCAATATGCCCGCTTTTAATGCTGTTTTGGAAGATTTAGACCAACAGGGTTGTCAAGAAATCTACTGTTTAGGGGATTTAGTTGGGTACGGACCCCATCCTAACCAAGTGGTGGAAAAAATCCGTCAACTGGGGATTACCACGGTACAAGGGTGTTGGGATGAGGATATCGTTGAGGGATTAAATGCCTGTGAGTGCAGTTATCCGTCGCTTTTAGCAGAAAAACGCGGTAGATTAGCTCATGAGTGGACAAATCAAATAATCACCCCAGAAAACCGTAATTATTTGTCAAAACTGCCCGAAATTTTTAAGCTAGATCACCTCTGTTTTGTCCATGGTAGTCCCCAAAGTAACCATGAGTACCTTTTAGCCGAAATGGACGCTTTTACGGCTTTAGAACGGGTTTTATCGGTAGATACAGAGGTTTTATTCTGTGGACATACCCACATCCCCTATATTCGCACTCTCGACGCGGGAAGCTTGCAAATAAAAGTGTATCAACCCGATGGGGAACAGTCGCGGCAATTTACCACACCGGTTAAACGTATCATCAACGTGGGATCGGTGGGAGAACCACGTCACGGTCGTCCAAATGCCACCTATGTGATTTACGATCGAGAAACGGCAGCGGTACAACTGCGAGAAGTGGCCTATAACTATCAGGAAACCTGTCAGGCTATTTTAGCATCGGGTTTACCTCCTATTTTCGCTTGGCGATTGGCTAAGGGTCTAGAATATGCGGAAAAAGCCGATGATCCGACTCATGTTTGCGAACGTTAATTTGTGATAAATCAAGAAATTATGTGGGCGATTTTAAGCGGTATTCAAGGCAATTTACCAGCCTATCAAGCGGTCTTGGAAGATATTCAGCAACGGTCAGTTACTGTAGAAAATTTATATATTTTAGGAGATTTTATCGGTGTTAATCCCGATAGTGAAATGCTAGTAGAACAAATACGTTATCCCACTAAAAATAACTTATATCCGCAGGTTTGTCGGGGATGGTGGGAAGAACAATGTCTAATTTTACACAGTTTAGGAGCAACAGGAGAACCGACGGAATTAATCGATAAACATGGAATTGATAGCACTAAACAACTCTGGGATGCAGTTTCTTTAGAAACGGTGCAATGGTTACGAAATCTCGATTTTGGTTTTGTCGAGTTGGATTGTTTATTAATTCATGGCAGTAGTGTCAGTGTTAGTGAAGAATTAACCCCCGATACTCCCCCATGGCAAATTTTAGATCGACTGCAACGGGTGGGAGTTAATAATCTATTTTGTGGTCGTGCGGGAAAAGTTTTTGATTATTCTTTACAGTCCGCTAATTTAACCAGCACTGTTACTACTTTAGATAAACGGCAACCAAGTCAAACTTTGACGATTCAAGATAAGCGTTTAGTTGGGGTTGGTAGCGTTGGTAAAGAATTAAATAAAGCAGTTTACACTCTCTATAATCCTAGTAATAATTGCGTGGAGTTTAGAACCGTACCTTATTAATCTTTCAGAGATTAATTAAATATTAAAGATTAATTTAAGTAGGTAGGTGTTAAAAATTATCAGACACCCCCCTTATCAAGGCTATCCCTTATAGGGATCTTTCTTAACAATTTTTGCAGTGTCAGTAAGGGTGTCAACAAGGAATATTACAAATTGTTAACCGAGTCTTGAAAGCCTTGTGCTACAAAGGTTTGAAATGTTAAGAAAGATGTGACTAAAGGACAGCTTATCAAGGGGGGATCAAGGGGGGATTTATCTTCAATTTAATTATAACCAGCTAGATAACTGAGGTAAGAGACTCTTGCTGACTTGCTTGCAGATGGGATTGAGCGCGAACAGCGCGGAACATCCCAAAACGACATAAACCCGTACCAAAGGCCAAACGCATCAGCAGAATTGTCGGCACTTCTCGGACAGATTTAAGCAACCCAGTTAGACCAAATTGCCACCAACCTTGGGGACGAATCACCCCCTGCCAAATGGTATCAATCCAAGAGGGTAGAGTGGCTTTTGTCCAGTCAGCAGTCACCACTTCCCCATCCACCAATCCCGTGGCCGCTAACTGTTCGGCAAAACCTTCGATACTGGCAAAAGCGGGGTGGGACCACTGATCCAAAAGTTGGCGCATTACAGGACTTTCCCAGAAATTGAGCGGTTTTTGACGGTCATCTCGCTGATTCCAGTCCGCTACCACTAGGACTCCCCCTGGTTTGAGAACTCGCAGTAATTCCTGAGCAAAAACGGCTTTGTCCGGCATATGGGGACCGGCTTCAATTGACCAGACCACATCAAAACTCTCGTCGGGAAAAGAAAGGGCCATGGCATCATCGACCAAAAAGCGAGCATTTACATCTGGGGGTGTTAGTTCTTTGGCCCGTGCCACTTGTTTGGGACTAATGGTGACACCGGTAACGGCAAATCCGTAGTCGCGGGCCAGAATGCGACTGCTCCCACCAATACCACAACCGACATCGAGGAGAGTTGCACCAGTGGGTAGTTTATCCAAACCTCCCCAAGAGACCATTTCCGCCACAAAGTCAGCTTTTGCCTGTAGAAAGTCTTTTTTTTCTGGTGGGGAACCGTAGTGACCTAAATGGATGTGTTCGCCCCAATAATATTCTAAAATCCCGTCTTCGGTCCATTGGTCGTAGGAATTGGCCACCGAGTCCGACGATTGGTACTTGCGAGAGGAAACAAAATAGACGACGATAGCGATCGCTAGGAGTAAACCTAAAGATGATGTCACCAAAAGTATATTCATTAAATGCTGCCGGGCAAACTGATACAAAGCTTAATAACTCTTAAAAATTATACAACCTTGAGGTTCTGCGGTTGAGTGACTTTGGTTCCTCGCCAGAAATTAACTATACTTTAGACGTTCATAATCTGAGATTTATTAAACTTCTGAAATCGTAGAGTCAGCAAGGAATCCAGTTCTTTTTTATGTTTCAGATGGGCATCATTCAGACATTCATAAATAGC
>NZ_SFBO01000139.1:0-39395 GCF_007095705.1 Microcystis sp. Msp_OC_L_20101000_S702 | reverse complement strand
TGGACTCTGTGTAAGACAGTACATGGTTTTTTAACTGTGGTATGCGACGGTGGTGGAAGCAGAAACTTAAATCGTGAGGTTTAGGAATCGCCGCACTTTTAGGGCGGCGAGGATGTCAACGTTGAAGTTCTTTCCCTCTCACCCCCGTTGATGCTTTTTACTACTCCCCTTCCTCTTAGTTGTAAAATACCTACACCTGTCAGTCCCTATTGACCATCTCCTAAATCCTGAGAAGATTACCAAACAATGTTAGAATAATTCCCGTACTGTAGGCGCTTGCAGATTCTTGTGGGCGTGGCAGGGCAGGCGAAAAACGATTCCGTTAGGAATTAAACCAAAAAAGTTCCACTGGCAACAGCAGTAGATTTTATCTCACTGGGTTGACCGGTTGGCAGTTCGTCAAATTACGGATCAATACAAAATTATCATTTACAGATCTTTCTTGGTAACTTATGGCACAGCGTACACGCTTAGGTGAAATCCTTCGTCCCCTCAACTCAGAATATGGTAAAGTTTCTCCCGGTTGGGGAACTACCTTGCTGATGGGAGTGTTTATGGCTCTGTTTTTAGTCTTTTTGCTGATTATTTTACAGATCTACAACTCCTCCCTAATTTTAGAAGGATTTAATGTGGATTGGGGTCAGTAAGCAGATTCCAACAATCTTGTCGGCATTTTTGGCCGCAGAATTGTCTCTCGGACTTTAGCAGGTGGGTTATTGCCCACCGCAAGTTTTTTATTAGGAGCAAACACATGAATATTTTTGGGATTGGATTGCCAGAAATGGGGTTAATTCTCTTGATTGCCCTGCTAGTTTTCGGACCGAAGAAATTACCAGAAATCGGTCGCAGTTTAGGCAAAACTATTCGAGGATTTCAAGAAGCATCCAAGGAATTTGAAAGTGAATTTAAGCGAGAGGCCCAGCAGATTGAAGACTCGGTAAAAATCAAAGCTGAATTAGAAGAAAGTCAATCTCCTAGGGATCAAACTCGTTCCAGTTGACAACTTTGTAGAGATGTAGAGTAGGTCAAATTCGAGGCTATCCGCTAGATTAACATCGAGAATGACCAAATCGAGATTAAATTGGCAGTTTTACCATAGACCTCTTGTAAAAATCAAAAATTGTTGTTAGGGTCAGGAGTCGGTCGTCAGGAGTCGGTCGTCAGGAGACAGGAGATTATTTTATTTATTCTTCCCACTTCCCCACACCCCGCACCCTACACCCCACACCCCACACCCTACCCCCACGAAAACCTTTTTCAGCAGACCCTAAGTAGGCAGAATATATCATTAGTTTGAGAATTCCCAGAAGGCAGGGAAAAAATGACTATTTCCTTGCTATAAGTATTGTAGATGTCAAGAGTGGTAAATGAATGTCTATAGTGGTATCCCCCGAACAAGTCCATCAAATCGTCAACAACCTCCATCACGATCCCTTTGAGGTTTTGGGGGCCCATCCCCTAGAAGAAGAAGGAAAAGTCAATAAATGGGTTGTTAGAGCCTATTTACCGAAAACCACGGCCGCCTGGGTTATTTTACCGTCCCAAAGACAAGAATATCCCATGACGACCGCTTATCACCCCCATTTTTTCGAGTGCGTTATCGATATCGGTGAACTGAACAATTATCAATTACGCATCCACGAGGGAGAACAGGAACGGGTAATCTATGATTCCTATGCCTTCCGTTCTGCCAAACTTAGCGATTTTGATTTACACCTGTTTGGGGAGGGCAACCATCATCGCATTTATGAAAAATTAGGGGCGCATTTAGCCGAAATCGAGGGTATTAAAGGGGTTTATTTTGCCGTTTGGGCTCCTAATGCTCGCAATGTCTCGATTATTGGTGATTTTAATAACTGGGATGGTCGTGATCACCAAATGCGGAAACGTAATAATATGGTCTGGGAATTGTTTATCCCGGAAATCGGTGTTGGCACTAAATATAAATACGAGATCAAAAATTGGGAAGGTCATATTTACGAAAAATCTGATCCCTACGGTTTTGCCCAAGAAGTACGCCCGAAAACCGCCTCGATCGTGGCCAATTTAGATAGCTATACTTGGGATGATAGCGATTGGATGGAAAAACGCCGCCATAGCGATCCTTTAACTCAACCGGTTTCCGTTTACGAATTACACCTCGGTTCTTGGCTGCACGCTTCTAGCGCCGAACCACCCCGTTTACTTTCCGGGGAAGGAGAAGCGGTTCCCGTGTCGGAATGGAACACTGGGGCCCGCTTTTTGAGTTACTACGAGTTAGCCCAAAAACTAATTCCCTACGTTAAAGAATTAGGTTACACCCATATCGAATTATTACCGATCGCCGAGCATCCTTTTGATGGTTCTTGGGGTTATCAAGTGACGGGTTATTTTGCCCCCACCAGTCGCTACGGCAATCCTGAAGATTTTATGTATTTTGTCGATCAATGTCACCAAAATGGCCTTGGTGTGCTAGTGGATTGGGTCCCCGGTCACTTCCCCAAAGATGGCCACGGGTTAGCTTTCTTTGATGGTACTCATCTTTATGAACACGGCGACCCGCGCAAAGGGGAACACAAGGAATGGGGAACCTTAATTTTTAACTACGGTCGCAACGAAGTCAGAAATTTCCTGGTGGCTAATGCCCTATTTTGGTTCGATAAGTACCATATTGACGGTATTCGAGTGGATGCGGTGGCTTCTATGCTCTATCTCGATTATTGTCGTAAAGATGGGGAATGGGTGGCCAACGAGTACGGTGGCCGGGAGAATTTAGAGGCCGCCGAATTCCTGCGTCAAGTCAATCATGTAATTTTTAGCTATTTCCCCGGAATTCTCTCTATTGCCGAAGAATCCACCGCTTGGCCGATGGTGTCCTGGCCCACCTATATGGGCGGTTTAGGCTTTAATTTGAAGTGGAATATGGGCTGGATGCACGATATGCTCGATTATTTCGGCATGGATCCCTGGTTCCGTCAATTCCATCAAAATAATGTCACTTTTAGTATGTGGTATAACCACAGCGAGAATTATATGCTGGCTTTGTCCCACGATGAAGTGGTTCACGGCAAAAGTAATATGATTGGCAAAATGCCGGGGGATGAGTGGCAAAAATTCGCCAATGTCCGGGCATTATTTAGTTATATGTTTACCCACCCTGGCAAGAAAACCATGTTTATGAGCATGGAATTTGGCCAGTGGAGTGAGTGGAATGTTTGGGGTGATTTGGAGTGGGGTCTTTTGCAGCATCAACCCCATCAACAGCTAAAACGCTTTTTCTCAGATTTGAACGCCACCTATAAGAGTGAACCTGCTTTATATACCCAGGATTTTGGTCAGGATGGCTTTGAGTGGATCGACTGTAGTGATAATAGTCATAGCGTCGTTTCTTTCCTGCGCTGGAGCAAAAATTGGCAGGAGTTTCTGGTGGTGGTCTGTAATTTTACTCCCCAACCCCACAGCCATTATCGCGTTGGTGTACCCCATCCCGGTTTTTATCAGGAAATCTTTAACAGCGATGCGGGTAAATATGGCGGTAGTAATATGGGCAACCTTGGCGGTAAATGGTCGGAGGAATGGTCCTATCATAGCCGTCCCTACTCGATCGATCTCTGTTTACCACCTTTAGGGGTTTTAGTTCTCAAAATCGGTCCTCATGCTTCTGGGGAATAGGTAAGCTTTTTTCAGTGATCAGTAAACAGTAATCAGTGAACTGAAAACTAACATCTGATAACTGATAACTGAGCTGCCATTACTGTCGAGATGGCTAATACTAAATCCGTTGAGTAACGCACAGAAAACGGGTTTCTCGGAGAAACCCGTTTTCTACTCATGTAATAGGCAAAAGGATCAATAGATAATCAGTCTTTAATAACAGGATTTAGTCTGAACAGGTACAGACAAGAAAGTGCAGAAAGTGGGCATTTTCCTCTGGCGAGCATTGGAACCATAAACAAGCAAAAGTATCTGTATATTTAGTTACTAAATAAGACAGATTTGCCCTAGATGCGGCCTAGGGAAAAGCCGGTCAAAAACTAACCCATCAGGATCACCGTATCGATGACGTGGATCACACCATTATCTGCCTCGATATTACCCGCGACCACCGTGGCATTTTTCACCTCAAAACCTTCGCTACAATCGACGGGAATCGGTGAACCCTCTAGAGAAGTCACTACAGCCAATTTTGCCAAATCTTCCTGCATATATTTGCCCGCAGCGACGTGATAGGTGAGAATTCGGGTTAATTGGGGGATATTCTGCACTAGGGTTGTAATCGTCCCGGGGGGCAATTTGGCAAAAGCTTCGTCGGTGGGGGCAAAAACCGTGAAGGGGCCAGGACTTTTTAGGGCATCCACAAGATTAGCCGCTTGTACCGCCGTCACTAGAGTTTTAAAATTATCGGCACTGACCGCAATATCGACAATATCTGCCATGAACTTAACTCAATCCCTTAAAAAAATTATCTATTTCAGATTCTCGACTTTGTGTGATAATTTTTGCTTATGGAATCGTGAAATGTTGACGGAGAAAGACTTTTACGACTATTTTGCCGAAGAAACTATCAGTATAGGCTTCGTTTCCACACAGAAACCGGAAGAGCCATCTTGTCCCAAAGATCACTTTACTAAATTGTGTGTCAAAAGTTGGTAAAGTAGCCTAGTCTCATAAAATAGCAACCGACATAGGCTATCCTTACCTAATGCCTTAAAACTGGGTAACTCTTGGGTGACTTTGATTTTTTTCCCGGTTTTTTCGTTGCGAGTAAAATAGGTGTGTTTTCTGGGATTTAGCCAAGAGTTCTTAAGTTTAGCCATAGTCTCAGTTTTAGCGGGTTTATTCGGGCAAATAGTCACCATTGCCTGCTGTCCTTTAGTCAAATCTTTCTTAACATTTCAAACCCTTGTAGCACAAGGCTTTTAAGACTCGGTTAACAATTTGTAATATTCCTTGTTGACACCCTTACAAAACAAAGAAAAAACTGAAATCAAGTCAGGATCAGGGTTGGAGTGCTTACTGAAAAAATTGTTAAGAAAGATGCCTATAAGGGATAGGAGGGTGTCTGATAATTTTTAACGCCTACCTACTTAACTAGGGTTTATAACTGGGAAAATCGATATAACCTTCCTTGTCAAAAGAATACCAATCCTTCATCTCAGCATCGGGATTAAGAGGCCAATTATTGGCGAATCTTTCCACCAAATCGGGATTACTGATATAGGGGCGACCGAAAGCAATTAAATCCGCATCTCCTAACTGAATAGCGGCTTCAGCAGTTTCTTTTGTATAACCGCAATTGCCGATTAAAGCACTATTAAAAACAGCCCGAAACTCGGATAAAAGCATCGGTTTACCCTTTTCATGAAAACCAAAAGCCAAGCCATCTAGCAGATGCAAATAAGCTAAATTGTACTCATTTAATCTTTGGGCAACATAGAGAAAAGTTTCTCGAAAATCCTCGGAACCCATGTCATTATAAACCCCATTGGGAGACAGACGCACCCCCACCCGATGACTGGGAAAAACAGTTAAAATTGCCTCGACTATTTCCTGTAAAAAACGATAGCGATTTGCCAAACTGCCACCGTACTTATCCTGACGCTGATTAGTGGCCGATTGTAGAAAAGTATCGATTAAATAACCATTAGCCCCGTGAATTTCTATGCCATCAAACCCCGCTAATTTTGCCCTCTGAGCGGCTTGACGGTAATCGGCGACAATTGCGGGGATTTCCTCGGTTTCTAAGGCTCTAGGGGTCTCGTAGGGCTGTTTACCTATGGGTGTATGCAACTCCCCCTTAATCTTAATTGCGGAAGGGGCAACTGGTAAAGCCCCATTTTCCTGAAAACTCGGATGAGAAGCGCGACCACAGTGCCACAATTGACAAAAAATTGGTGTTCCTTTTCTTTGGGCGATTTTAGTCACCATTTGCCATGCTTGCGCTTGTTCATCGGTGTAGATACCGGGGGTATTTTGCCAACCGTTAGCTTGGGGAGAAATTACCGTCGCTTCTGTAATCATTAATCCGGCGCTGGCCCTTTGCCGGTAATATTCGGCCATTATCTCATTAGCAAGACGTTTTTCTCCGGCTCGCGCTCGCGTCATGGGAGCAAGCACAAGACGATTTTCTAGGTTTAAATCTCCCAATTTAAATTGACTTAAAAGAGCCAGGGAAGTAGTGAAGGAAGTCATCGAATTTGCCGATAGAGAGTTTAGGTTAATTTTACCGCAATGAGTTAAAACCAGACAATCGCACCCAAGGATGATTGATTTTCTGGCTATCTGCGAGATTGTTCCTCTGCTAAGGGAGGAGAATTAATCGGATCAACTAGCTGAATATAATTAATATTGGTCATAAATCTGACTATAATTACAAGTTATTTAATTTATTCATCATCCAAAATTAAAGAGACAGAAACTATATTTTCTGGTAGTTAAGTCATGATGGTTCGGTATAAAATAGTGTAATTACGCTTATGTTTATCTGACCAGAAATAGTCATTGTCGAGATGTCTAGTAACTGGTGTTTTACCGATCAAATAGACTTCCTAGTGACTGAAACGAAACCCTTACTATTCGGTGCTTGCGAATTTTAAGAGGGTTTTTCAGAATCAGCATTTTTGGCTCTTCGGTTCGTGTTATGCAATGGACGGGAGTTATAAGGGATGGAACCCTTATAGAGAAAGGCATTTAGCAATTTTTGTCAATTGTTTTTTATCTAGAGCGAACTAATCAATTAAGTCTCTTGCCAGATAAGGATTTAGTCGATTTATGCCCCCCTATCGAACCATAACAAGTAACGAAGAGCTGCATTTTTTAGTAAACCTACCCAACAATACCCAAAAGATGCAAACAGCCTCTAGAACGCATTGATAAAAATGGGAAAACACGGGTTTTTAGCAAGCATCGTGCATTCAATTGTGCTAATCTCCAAAAAATAGCTATTTTTTCACAATTTATTTAGAACTAATTTATGAGTAAAAAAAAAGTCTTGATCGACTTGGGCTTTGTGGCTAGTATGTAAAGCATCTAGCTTCTTCATTGGAGACACCTGAATGAAAGCCCTATTACTGTGGCCGCTGATGCCCAACTCCTTTTGGTCCTATCAAGAGACTTTAGATCTAGCCGGTTTAAGATCAACCAATCCGCCTCTGGGTTTAATTACGGTGGCAGCTCTGTTACCATCGGATTGGGAAATCCGGTTTGTTGATCGCAATGTCCGATTAGAAACGGCTTCCGATTGGGAGTGGTGCGATTTGGTCATCATCTCCGCCATGATCATTCAGAAAAAGGACTTTCAAGAATTGATTGCCAAAGGGTTGCAGTTGGGTAAAAAAGTGGCGGTGGGCGGGCCTTACCCCACCTCCTATCCAGAAGTTGCCCAAAAAGCTGGAGCAGATTACCTGATTCTGGATGAAGGAGAACTGACAATCCCGCTGTTCCTGGCGGCCCTGGAGCGGGGTGAACCGAGTGGTGTCTTTAGAGCCAGTGAGAAACCCGATGTCACCATGACACCGATCGCCCGCTATGATCTACTAGATCTGGATGCCTATCTGGCGATTACCGTGCAGTTTTCTCGGGGTTGCCCCTTTCAATGCGAATTTTGTGACATCATCAACCTCTATGGCCGCAAACCGCGCACCAAAACCCCAGAACAAATGTTGGCTGAGTTGGAGACGTTATATCAACTGGGCTGGAGGCGCTACATTTTTGTTGTGGATGACAACTTCATTGGCAATAAGCGGAATGCCAAGGTGTTTCTGCGGGAGTTGATCCCCTGGATGGAGCAACACCAGTATCCCTTTAAACTGATTACGGAAGCTTCCCTTAATCTGGCCGAAGACAGCGAACTGATCGAGCTAATGGTCAAGGCCGGCTTTATGCTGGTGTTTATGGGGATTGAGACACCAGATACCGATAGCTTAATGGGCATTAACAAGGTTCAAAACACCCGCCAATCCCTGATCGAATCCTGTCACAAAATTACCCGCATGGGGCTGCAGATTATGTCTGGCTTCATTATCGGTTTTGACAATGAGAAACCAGGCGCAGGGCAGCGGATCAAAGATTTTATTATGGAGGCAAGTATTCCCCAAGGGCAGTTTAGCCTGCTCCAGGCACTGCAAAATACTGCCCTGTGGAATCGCCTGCAACAGGAAGGTCGTCTGGTGGATGGCATGGGTACTTTCCATCAGGGAGCGATGATGAACTTTGAGCCAACTCGCCCGGTGGAAGAGATTACCGAAGAATACATCGATGCTTTCTGGGAAATCTATGATCCTGTTAACTACCTGAAACGAACCTTCAACCATTTCATGATCATGGGGGGATGGCGCGGCAAATCGAACCGTAAATTAGATGGGCAACAGTGGCAATTGTTCCGCTCCTTGCTCTGGCGGCAGGGGATTGTCCGACCGACGCGCTTCCGTTTCTGGTGGCAACTGGCAGTGATTGCCTGGGTCAAACCCCGTCTGCTAGAAGAGTATCTAGCAACCCTAGGGATAGGTGAGCATTTTTTTGCCTATCGCTATGAAGTAAGAGAACAATTACTAAAACAACTAGCCGATTTGAAGCAACAGAAAGCAAGGGTAGCCCAGCTGGAAAAAACGCTCAAAAGCTAGACAATAGCACCGACGAACAGTCAATGCAGACATTTTGGCGAATTTTTCTTTTGTACAATAGTTTTCCTGAGTTGAGATTCTCCCCCCTTACTTAAAGTAAGGGGGAAAAAAATCAATTGGCACGCTGTTCAACCAACAGTTGGTAAGCATGGTTAAAATCAGCCGTTGTAATGCGAATATCAGCCGGGTCAGTCATTCCCTGATGGCGATAACGACGAATTGCCATCAGTGCCGCTTGGTTACATAATAACGCTAAATCTGCGCCATTCCAGCCTTCGGTTGCCTCGGCCCAATAGCCTAAATCCACATCCTCTAAAGGACGTTCATCATTATGAACCCCCAGAATTGCTAAACGACTGGAGGCATTGGGTAAATCAACTTTTAACTGTAAATCTAACCGTCCCGCTCGCAATAAGGCTGGATCTAAAGCATCTGGGCGATTAGTGGCTCCAATCACTAAAATCGTTGCCGCCGTTTGCAACCCATCTAACTCCGTGAGGATTTGTCCCACAACCCGGTCACTCACTCCTGAATCTCCACTATAACGACCTCTTGCCGGTGCTAAAGTATCAATTTCATCAATAAAAACCACACAAGGGGCTGCCTGACGAGCTTTGGCAAACAACTCACGCACCGCTTGTTCGCTCGCACCCACCCATTTACTCAAAAGCTCAGGTCCATTGATACTGATAAAATTAGCTCGCGCCTGAGATGCAACCGCTTTGGCCAATAAGGTTTTTCCCGTTCCGGGAGGACCCCAAAGTAAAATACCTTTGGGAGCTTGGGCTTTAGTTTGCGTATATAATTGCGGATGGAGTAATGCCCCTTCCACGGACTCCTGTAGGGTTTGTTTAATCTGTTCAAGTCCGCCAATATTGTCCCAGTCCACATGGGGAGACTCCACTTCCACAGACCGCAATACCGCCGGTTTAACTTCTTTAAGGGCTTGCAAAAAGTCGGCTTGGACTACCGTCATTGTTTCTGGAATTCGCGAGTCAATCGTAGGAACCTGGCGCCGCAAAGCACTATAGGCCGCTTTCTGGCAAACGGCTTTTAAATCTGACCCGACAAATCCCACCGCATTATCGGCAATCAGATCTAAGGAAACTGATTCATCTAGGGGCATGGAACGGGTGAGAATTTGGAGGATTTCTAAACGACCCTTGCGGTCAGGCACCCGAAAGAGGACTTCTCGGTCAAACCGTCCAGGGCGACGGAGGGCAGGGTCAAGATGGTCGGGACGGTTTGTCGCCGCTAGAACAATCACCCCCTGGCTTTGGGCAAAGCCATCCATTAAACCCAACAATTGGGCTACCAGTCTTTTTTCTACTTCCCCTTCAACTTTACTGCGATCGGGTGCCATGCTATCAATTTCGTCAATAAAAACGATACAAGGCGCATTCTTACTGGCTTTCTCAAAAATTCCCCGCAGTTTTTGCTCAGCCTCCCCATAATATTTGCTGATCACCTCTGGTCCGACTAAGGCAATATAGTTAACACCGAGTTCTTCGGCCAAAGCACGGGCAGTCAGGGTTTTGCCGGTTCCAGGGGGGCCGACTAAGAGAACGCCGCGAGTGGGTTCAAGTCCTAACTTGGCCAATAAGTCGGGGCGTTTCAGAGGAATGGCAATTAGTTCCTTGAGTTCTTTGATCACTTCCGTCAAGCCACCAACATCTTTCAGGGAAGCCGTGGTCGGTTTTTCGGGCGGTGTCACACTGTCTTCAACCCCTGAATCGGTGGGGGTATCGCGATTGCGATTAACCTCAAAATCATCCCCACCAGAATTGTTCGGGCGAGAAACTCCCCCTGAACGGGGAATACCGCCAGCACGGGGGATGTTACTCAAGGGACGAGAGTTAAACTGCACTTCGGTTTTAATTTCCCCTTTTTCCAGTTTTTCCTCTAAGGTTTTAGCCAGTTCGACTAATTGCTCAAAGCCTTTGAATAGTTCTACCATAAAATTTCTCCTGAGTCAAGTGAAGGATGGGGACTGGGTAATAGATGGGGTTAAGAAGTCCGACTTTAAAGACTAATTACCTTTAAAATAACAGATCTGCCGCGGCTTTGACCCGGGCTAGAGGTTCTACAGACCGAGGTAAACTGGGTAAGCGGATCAAAGTTTGATCTGGGAATAAATCCCGATCAATTTCCTCATTAGCATGATAACGATTCTGCACGACGTAACGTTGATAGACTCCCTTTTTTTTCAGAGATGCTGTCAATCGCAGTTGTTCGGCAACGATGGCATCTTGGGCTTGCAAAACTCCAATAAATTCTGTATGTTGGGGGTCTTTGAGTTTTTCCTGGGCAGACATCACCTGTTGTCTTAAGATTCGCAATCGTCCCATTAAATCTACACGCCCTAAGACATCTTTATACTTCATCCAAAGCTTAAAAATCCAACTTAACCAATCTCCTAAAGCCGTTGGCATTTCTAAAAATCGCAGGAGATGACCGGTAGGAGCCGTATCTAAAATAATCAAATCTTGTTGTTTCTGGTCTAATAACTCCATTACTTTTACTAGGGACAACATTTCATCAATTCCTGGCAGAGATTGAGCGACAATTTGCCGCCAAGCTTCTGGAGTATAAGCCAGTTTGATGTTCCCTTCTTCCTTACCTTCACCACTAATCATTTCTGCCAGTTCCCATAAATAATCATCCCGAAATTTTTCTAAAACGATATTAGCATCAACTTCTTGACCACTTAAATTAGCAGTTAATTGTGTGGATTGATGTCCTAACTTTGTCCCAAAGGCATCTCCCAAAGAATGAGCCGGATCAATAGAAATAATTCTAATTTTTTGCTGGGGATGACTATTAGCTAACGCCCAACCAATGGCCGCGGCAACGGTGGTTTTTCCCACTCCCCCCTTGCCACCAATGATAATGAGTTGGCGTTTGTCGTCAATAAAATCACTAAAACTCGGCAGAATTTTTTGCGGCCATTGAATAGGAGGCGGGGCCATAAATTCTACTTTTTCGATAATTTCAATTTGACTCATGATCTGATCTAATGCTTCACCTCCTAGAGGTTCTTTTGCCTGTTGGGGCAGGGTGAAAATTGTTTCTTGACCTGGAATTTTTAGGAATTTATCGAGGAGTTGCTGTTGCTCACTGTAGCGATCTAAATTTTGATTAGGATCCGTTAGAATGCGATTAATAAATAATCTGCCGCAGGGAATATTTAAGTGATGCAAACTATTGAGTAATCGTTCGGTTTCTAATAAACTCATCGGTTCGGCAATTGCCACAATTAAACAAAGGGTAAAATCCCGATCTTGTAGGATTCGTTTGCCTTCGGTTAATTCTGCTTGTGTTTTGACTAAAAAGTCATCCACATCATCGGCATTGTAGGTTTTTGCAAAAGTTTGCGAAATAACACGATGTTTTTCTTGAAACAACTCTAAAGAATTTAAAATAATCTCTAAAAAGTCTTTAATCCCCAATAAATTCAAGGTATGACCAGAGGGAGCCATATCAACAACAATTCGATCTACAACATTCTCTATTAGTAATCGTTGAATTTCTAATAGACCCATAATTTCATCTAAACCTGGCCAGTCTAAATCCCAAACAGGAGTTAAATCTTCTCCTTCAACAAAACTGCCCCGTTCTACTAAAAGTTCTAAAAATTTTCCGTATTTTTCTTTAAATTCTAAGAGCAATTTTTCCGCATCTAATGCCCTAACTTTTAAGTTGGGTAAGTCTTTTACAGGTGATGCTTGATCGCTAACTTCTGTTTGCAATACATCCCCTAAAGAATGAGCAGGATCGGTTGAGATTAACAGTATTTGTTCCTCGGGAAATAATTTGGCCCAACGGCGAGCAAATCCACAGGAAAGGGTGGTTTTTCCCACTCCTCCTTTGCCACTAAACATAACTAAATGTCGAGTGTCATAGCAACTTAGAGCGTTATTTACCAAGTTAAAGTTAGTCATAGAGAAATCAAGTTAAGTAAAGTGATAGGGGGGAGAAACTTGTCCTAATTGTAATTGCCAACGGGGGCAGGCTTTCTGCCAATGCAAGACTTGCTCGATTAGTAAAGGTTCTTCTTGAAAATTAACTAAAAGATAAATTCGTGATTCTGTCCCCGGAGCAGTAATAATCCTAGTTGACGGATAGCTTTGGGTCACTAAATGCCCGAGATTTTGCCATTCTGAACCTTGCAAAGTATAAAAATCTTGTTGGGCTTCATAAAGCTGTTTTTTGGCTAAAAAATATTGTCTGCCCTTGCTTTCAGAAGAGAGTACAGGCTCCTCTGGCTTACGGGGAATACATTTTAAAAGATATTCTCCTTTTCCCTCAAGTTCTTCAATTTTTTCTTGATATTCTTGGCCATGAGAACAAAGATGAGTCAGTAAATTTTCTGTCTCTAAAAAAGATGTGCCAAAACGTAAGGGTAAAATAGTGGTTTGTTGAAATAATTCACAGATGACTCGATCGTGACATAAAACCGATTGAATCAAGCGTTCATCATCATTTTGTAAAGTGTCTAAACCAACTTCGGGTTCGACTACGGCCGAGAGAGAGCCAACAGTTATCAGTAACAATGGGTTAGCCATTCCAACGGGTAATTTTAGGCTTTCTATGGGGGTTTTCAAAAAAGCGTAAGTATATAGATTGTACAATTTCATAGGGTTGACCGAAAGAAAATTGACGATTTTTTACAAATTTTTATATTGGGGCGTTGATATGCTAGAATATTCTAAGTTATTCAGGGATTGTTATGACAACCACTCGTCCACCCAGACCAATTAGATCTAAAATTAGCACCATGCCTCGGAAACAATCTGAAGCAGATCACCAACTTGAGCTTTATAAGTTAATTACTGAAAAACAACGTATCCAAGAAAAATTAGAAATGATGGAGCGGCAGCTTCAGCAATTAAAAAATCGTCTCACGTTTGTGACAGAGCAAATTGAGACTACAGAACAAAGTATTCAAAATTTGCGTACAGCCAACCCTCCTAGTGTAGCTAAAAAACCTGATTCCCCCAAAACTGTTGCTCACTCCTCTAATAATTCCAGTAATTTCCAAACTTTTTACCTAGAATATTAAGGCTTAACCAAGGGCTAGTTCTGACCAAGCTTCAACGAGTTCTCCAGCTTGTCAAATCCGCCCTTACTAAGCTTACAATTTGTGATTTTGTTCATGATCTATGTGGTGGGAAAGATTGCAAGTTTAGAGAGAAGATTCAGATTCGTTTTCTGCCTCTTCTTCTTCTAAGGCTTGAATTTTTAATAAAAGTTCTTCTTCCTGAATTTCAAACTCCTCCTCAGAAATGTTGCCCATATCGTAAGATAGTTGTAAGGATAATAACAATTTGTGCAAATTTTCCGCCTCATCATATTCTATATCTGCACGCTCTTGAATTTTCTCCCCAATCCAGATCAGACCCCCAATAGGACCGGTAACAGGAAGAAATAAAAGATCGAGAAACATAACTAATACTCTCCTTAGATAAGTTGGGCAAAGGTATAGGGTGCAGTTAAATTGTTATAGCGAATCCTTAGGCGATCACCAAACTGCTGATCGATCGCTTCAACGTTTTGGCTAAATTCCGGCTCTTGCTCCCAGGGAATTAAATAAGCTGCATTGTAAATCATGTCATCCGTCATCGGATCGCTTTCAATCACCTCTTGGGCGCGATGATTTAATTGGTCTCTAAAGACTTGAATAATGTCTTGTTTCCGTTGCAATACAGTAGCTTCAATGAGTTGACCTATATGGATAATTTCTTCCATATTTAAGTTTTTCCCCATCATCGCATCCCGTTCTTGTTTTAACTTAGGATTAGACTCCAAAGCCGCTTGTAATTCCCACTTATTATCCCAAAAAATCTTAATGCTAACCTCTCGTTGTCCTGACAGTTTAGCAAATAATTCTTTCAGTTGGGTTTTATAGGGAGTAATTAGTTGTTCGGTGACGGATTCCCAGGTTTTGATAACTAAGCCAAACCGCAGGGGCAACAACGTTGTAAACCCTGC
Source organism: Microcystis sp. Msp_OC_L_20101000_S702 (assembly GCF_007095705.1). Lineage (NCBI taxonomy): Bacteria > Bacillati > Cyanobacteriota > Cyanophyceae > Chroococcales > Microcystaceae > Microcystis > Microcystis sp. Msp_OC_L_20101000_S702. The sequence goes on along the minus strand of NZ_SFBO01000139.1, from coordinate 24,804 downwards.
TTCCATGACAGTTTCTAATACTTTTTCATGGCAAATTAAATAGCGACGGGATGCCAAATACTTCTCTTTATGAGCAGCGGAGTAGAGAAAACTAAAACCATCAATCATCTCACTGTGAACCGGCTCATTATCAATCCCTTGCAAAACCAGTCCGTCAGGAACTGGTTCGGGAAATATGCCATACAAATAAAGACCCACTGTCATCAGTATTCTCCCAAATTAAACCGGCTGAGAAGTTAAAACCAAACGAAGCTTGAGGTGAATTAGATCTAGTTGAGCTAAACCCAGATCAACATTTCCTTCCACAACAACTCCTGTATTGAGAAGTCTATCCACTAATTCTAACACAGAGGGCTTAACACCCTCCTTTCCAGGATAATAACTCCCTGCTTCCGGTAAAAGAGTGCCAAACTCTCCTAGGTGGACATTTAACTCTTCTGGCTCAACCTCAAAAATTTCACACAAATGGAGAACTTGTTCTTGCAATTTTTGGATACTTTCTGCAGCTCTATCTAAATCAGACTCACTGAGAACCCCTTTTTCCATTCGGCGAATGATTTGGGCTTCGAGCAATTGGCGTACCAGTTCCACAACAGTTAACAGTAAAGGGGCTAAACCAGCTTGGCTATTACTTTCTGGAGGGGTCAGCAAGGCTTGATTATCAGAATCGTAAGGTGTGCAAGCAAGGGTCATGGTTGGAGTTGGTAAATGAGGAGTTCTTAAGGGTGAGTCTCTAGTGGGAGGCTTGGCCAAGAAATTTTATCTGAGGGAAAAAACGATGTAACCAAGCAATGTCAACTTCCCGCTGCCCTGTGAAGATTCTGGTGACGAATTTACCCGACAGGAGGAATGTGCTTGATTATTTTAACTGGTATCATGGCCCTCGATTGCCCCCGATTAGGGTAGGGATTTTAAGGCTTAAAGTTTAGCTGCCGGGGTTTCTGTTAATAAGGCTTGGGATTGGCTATAGAGATAGGAGTCGCTTGCCCACCCATTAATTGCCATCTCCCTTGCTCTATCAACAGAGGCAATCGTTAACTGCTGTAAACTTCTTGACCGTTTGAGGATTCAATTGAGGAATTTCAATGTATATGAGGAATGTGCTTGATCGTTGGGACTGCCATCACGTCTCTCCATTACACTCCATTTGGTTAAGGATTTTAAGGTTTGAAGTCGGCGTGAAAGTTCCAGGTTTTCTGCGAATAAAGCTTGGCCTTGGCTAGGGAGGTAGGGATAACCTTGCAAGCTGTTAATCGCAGTTTCCCTGGCCTTATCAAGGGGGGCAATCGTCTCGTGTAAATTTCCTAACCTTTGAGGATTCAGGTGAGGAATTTCACGCATCTGAGGAATGTGCTTCATCGTTCGGACTGGTATCATGGCTCTCTATTGCACTCAATTGGCTTAAGGATTTTAGGGTTTCAAGCTCAGTTTCCAGGGTTTGGAGTCGGAGCGAAAGTTCCCGATTTTCTGCTAGTAAAGCTTGGGATTGGCTATGGAGGTAGGGGTCTCCTTCCCACCAGTTGATCCCCATTTCCCTGGCTTTATCAACAGAGGCAATTAACAAACGAATGCGGATATTTATAAGTTCAGTGGAGGCGATCGAAACGGAAATATCGCCGGCAATTACAATTCCTTTATCTAAAACTCGTTCGAGTATATCCGCTAAACTCGAACCTTGAGTTGCTGTTTTTAGGGAGTTGCTTGACTGGTTTTTGAGCGAGCCAGCAAAAGTGGAAGAAGTCACGGTTGGTTTCACTCAATAAGAGTATAAAATTAGTCTTTTCGCTGGGGCAAGTTGCCTCGCAGTAAAGATTGAATGGCTTTTAACGATTGATTTCCTGTCGAAGGCTCAGGAGTTGACGCTTGGGCATCGGAAGGCTCCGTTTCCTCTATAAAGGATAAGGATTCTAACGGATTGTCCTCGAGGATTTCCCATAAAATCGCTCTTGACTTATCAACAGATAAATTGGTGCGGGACAACAGAACATCGGCGCAGATATCACGGAAGTCCGAGTCAGAGGAATCGGCCGCAATATCGTGAGAAGCGCAGACTTTAGCAATCATTAAACAAGAGCGCAAACCCGACGTTTTTTCAGTCGCAGTTTTCACACGAAAGGTTTTGACAAGGTTGACAATAAATAAAGCATCTTCTCGACCAATTCCCGTTTTTTGAGCAAGAATTTCTGTCTGAGTTAGTTGGTCTGGTTCAGGCATATTGATAGTTACCAACCGATCCATTAAAGCATCTTGGGTGGCATGAACCCCACAGTATTCTTCTGGGTTGGAGGTGAAAATTGCCCGAAACTGAGAATTGACTTGTAGGTAATCGGGTTGATGGCTAGTGGGCGGCAGGGTGAGAATTTTTTCTTCCAAGGCAGAGAGTAAAACGTTGTTGACCTCAGGCCGAGAACGATTGAACTCATCATAAACTAGGGTAAACCCTTCTCGACAGGCCATTGTTAACCGAGAATCCACCCAATTGTGTTTTAGCTCGTCTTCAACCTTGAGAACGCTGTGGATATAGTTATCCATCAGTTTTTTATGGGTGTAGCCAGACTGGCTACCAATTAAATCGGAACTGGTAAAGTCATCATCGCCAAAGATTAGCATCACAGGTCTGGCTAAACAATTGGCCAGGTGCATTGCCAAGGTGGTTTTTCCCGTTCCTGCCGGACCACATAGATGGATGGAAAAACCAGCGTTTAGATAACGTAAGGCGCGAGTGGCAACTTGATCAATCGAAGGCGTAACAACAAATTGACCGGGGCGAAGGCAGAGGACGGATCTTCTTGTTTGAGTTTCAGTAAATGTCATAGTTGAAGTCTAGTAAATACCATTAATAATCCCCGCCTTGAGCGGACGGGTATTCTTGAGCTAACAATTGCCCGTTCAAATCTACCCTTAATAACCGATTAGGCAAAATCGTCTTCGGCTTTTAAGGCTTACCTCATAATATATAATACCCCAAAAGATCAGGAAGTGTCATCAATTACCTCTAGAACCTTGATTCTGAAGGTGTTTTTAGGATATTCATTAGCCAAGGGGCTAAGGGGCTACAATTCTTGTATAGATTACTTTTCAAGACTTAAACAATGAAAAGCCCAGATGCAGTCCTTTTCCCTTACCTCCTTTGTCAATAAAAAACTACTAATCACGACATTAACTATAGACTGAGTGAAGCTTTATCATACTTTTTAGTTTACCAGAGACCTAGAGCGGACTAAATGGGAACCCAACACTACTAGGTTGAGTCTAGGGACTTAGAAAAGCAGGATCAGCATGGTAGGTTGAAAACCAAAGGCTTATTGTTTTATTCTCAGATAGTCCTCTAGTTTAGCCAGGAAAAGGGACTAGAGGGTTTTTACTCTAGCCCTAGGCTTAAGTGGGTTGGAATTAACCTAGAGATTTATTTGCCAAAAACGTAGATAGACAAATCTTGACGAAATTGACGCAATTCGTCTTTTAGCTGTTTCGCTTCAGCTAAACGTCGTTCTTGAAATTGACTTAAATCATCTTTCACCTGTTTGGCTCGATCTAGATGAAGTTGGCGTAATTCGTCCTCTAGCTGCTTCGCTGCCGCTAAACGCTGTTCTTGGAATTGACTTAAATCCTCTTTCAGCTGTTTAGCTCGATCTAGATGCTGTTGACGTAAGTCGTTCTCCAACTGTTTCGCTTCAGCTAAACGTTGTTCTTGGAATTGACTTAAATCGTCCTTTAGCTGTTTGGCTCGATCTAGACGCTGTTGCCGTAAGTCGTTGTCTAGCTGTTTCGCTGCCGCTAAACGTTGTTCTTGAAATTGACGTAAATCCTCTTTTTGCTTTTCCGCTTGAGCTAAACGCTGTTTTTGGGTAGCTGTTAAAAACAAGTGGCTTTCCTGTTGAACTTTTTGGAAAGACTGACGCAAGGCAGTTGCCTGTTCTTGCGCTTGTTTTTGTCTTTCAGTTTTAACATCCGACAAAAAAGCTTGGACTTCTTGCGAGAGTTTAGCTACCTCTCCAGCAATCGATAAACGCTCCTGGCGGAACTTTTCGATGAGAGCAGGCATGGGGTTGTCCTCAATTACTAAATACTATGGAATGGATTAGACCCAATCACCCGCTAGGAAAACCTTCACGGGGACTGGGGGGAGAGACAGTAGAGTCCGACTTTTCTTATCACCCCAAAGTTGAGATAGTGAACTACCCTATCAATTATAGACTATTGCGCCCCAAGAGAGGGTTAACTAAACTCAATAGGGATTAAAGAAAAGCCGAGAATCTAGAAAACCTGGTCGGGTTTTAACTGAGCAGATAGGAGAATCTGGGATCAATCCTTAAGCAGGAACCGCTGCAGATTGAGTCAGACCAACTGCTTCAGCATATTTGAGGTAGGTTTCAACCGAAGCGATAACTACACGAGCTTCAATCGCTAATAATTCGATTCCGACGAGAGATACGCGAGCCCAAGCATCAATAACGATACCTTTATCAAGGATACGATCGATAACTTCAGCTAAGCTAGAGGAAGAGTTGGTTTTTTCGACTGCCATGGTAATAGACCTTGTTTGTTAGTTGTATAGAAAGTGTACAGTGCTGATCCCAAAGTTGATATATCGAGCTACCGCATCTCAGGGGCGCGGCTTCCTAGCCCAAGAATGACCTTCTATTCCGAAAAATAGTGAGTCTCACACTCTGGTGATAGGGGGTAAACCTAGCTGCAAGGGTCAAAACACATTTGCCGTGCCAACCTTGTCAATTATAGAGCACTACGCCCCAAGAGAGGGGTAACTGGACTCAATAGGGATTTAAAGAAAATCCGAGGATCTGGAAAACCCAGTCGGGTTTTCACTCAGCAGATAGGAGAATCTGGGATCAATCCTTAAGCAGGAACTGCTGCAGATTGAGTCAGACCAACAGCTTCAGCATATTTGAGGTAGGTTTCAACAGAAGCGATAACTACACGAGCTTCAATCGCTAATAATTCGATTCCGACGAGAGATACGCGAGCCCAAGCATCAATAACGATACCTTTGTCAAGGATACGATCAATAACTTCAGCTAAGCTAGAGGAAGAGTTGGTTTTTTCGACTGCCATGTTAATAGACCTTTTTGTTGTTTGTATAGAAAGTTTACAGTGCTGATCCCGAAATTGATACATCAAACTACCGCATCTCAGGGGCGCGGCTTCCACACCAAAAATGACTTTCTATTCCGAAAAATAGTGAGTCTCACACTCTGGTGATAGGGGGTAAACCTAGCTACAAAGGACAAAATCACGTTTACAAAAATAACTTGTATGGGTCTAGCTTTGTTTTCGCTATCCGTTGCCGTGTCAACTTGATCAGTTATAGACTATTGCGCCCCAAGAGAGGGGTAACTAAACTCAATAGGGATCAAAGAAAAGCTAAGAATTTGGAAGCCCCAGCAGGGTTTTCACTGGGCTCAATCCTTAAGCAGGAACCGCTGCAGATTGAGTCAGACCAACGGCTTCAGCATATTTGAGGTAGGTTTCAACCGAAGCGATAACTACACGAGCTTCAATCGCTAATAATTCGATTCCGACGAGAGATACGCGAGCCCAGGCATCAATAACGATACCTTTGTCAAGGATACGATCAATAACTTCAGCCAAGCTAGAGGAAGAGTTAGTTTTTTCAACTGCCATGGTAGTAGACCTTTTTGTTGTTTTCATAGAAAGTGTACGGTGCTGAAGTCATGGAGGATTCAAAAACTTGCTTGTTTTTTTTGCCTTCATCACTTCAGCATATGAAGAATAACACCCTTTTTTTGTCGGTGTCAATAGCTAATCTCGATTTTTTCGTTAAGAAATGTAGTTAATTCTCAGTTTTGTGATTAATGAATGTAGTCAATTCTCAGAAAAGGCGGGTTAAGGTCGTTGCTGCTCCCCTTTTTTCTAAGCAAAACTTCCCATTGGGAGAGCAGGGCGAGCGCACCTAAAAACAAGACAAATACAAGAACCTTGGGGGGATAACTGGACTTACCCCCCCAAGAAAAATAATCAAACCCTTAGAAACTGTTTGTAAACAAGTATTTAAATCGCCAAAGTCCTTACTTGACAAAGATCCTGAGTTTTTAGTTCATTTGCTCTATAAATCGCCAAAACCTTGACTTGGCGAGCTTTTTACATTAATTTACAAACGTTTTCTTACCCCAAGGTACTCTTGGCGATTGTTCGACTACCCTTGATACCCTTGACTAGCTATAATCGACTCAGAAGGGTAGCTGGAGCCTGTTTTGATGGACACAGGACAAATAAACTAATAGTAAAAGCCTTGCAAAGCAAGGCTTTTAGGTGCTTAAGGCACGAATGTATTGAAATTTTAGTTTTAATGATCGCTATCTTAGGTGTTATTTGCGGGGACCAGGGGTGGACAGACTTGACAATCTAGCCATCACAATGCGAAGATGTGTGATGGGAAATTCTTGCTTCACAGAAACCTGCTTTTTGAGAGAGTCCCAACGAGTCTTACAGTCTCTCCACAAGCTTAAACTCCTGACTGCCCATCAGCATTTGTTGACAGGATTCTTATTCCTTCTGATCTTAAATTCTTGGCTGCATTCGTGATAGGTCTTGCATTCTGGACTTATTCATCTTTATATCATTTTTCAAAAGTAATGACAGACTTAGTTGATCATTTCAAAGCGCAATCCCTCTCGGAGAAAGGAATTGCACTTTCAGATGTTAGTCACGACTATTGAAAATTGGTATCAGCTATTTCTTCGGGGACTGTAGCCACTATTTTCAGAGATTGCTGTAATGGCGATTGGCTGACGTCCGTTTAGGTGGATTGACTGGCCAGAAATTGTCTTTGATAGTCTAAAAACTCGCCGTGCCATTCCGCAAAACGCCGCTCCCCATCTTTGACTAAAAATTGGCGGTAGGCTTCCGAGGAAATCCAAGGCTTTGTTGGACGTTGTTGGTCCCAACGAGCTTGGTATTCCGCCGTTGATTGACGGCATTGGTTGTGATAATTTTGGTGCCATTCGCGATAGCGCCGTTCTCCATCCCGCACGAGGGCTTGGCGATAGGCTTCTGAAGATAGACTCATGGTGTTACTCCTTTTCAAATCCCTTGATGGCTTGGCCAGGATTATAACACAATGGGTGAACTACCGAGCGCCGACCTCTCGTCAAGGTACGATACAGGCCTTTGCCCTCAGGGGCAAGGTTTTTTGGCTCTCTTAGGTTTGGTGGGTAAAATGTATTCTAAGATACAGTCTTGCTGGCGAGCTAGTGGAAAGAACCACAAAGACACAAAGGACACAAAGATTGATCGCTCTTATATAAGTTAAACTTATGTTACAAGGAATAAGAGAGCCATTTTTGGGACTTTGGCGGCCTGATTTGGCAAAGAAATGCCATATTTCTATTAGCACCGTTGTAAAAATCTCTGGAGAGTTGAGTTACTAATATGGTTAAAATTATCAGTCGTCAATCCTTGGGAAGAAAACCCGTTTACGATATTGGTGTAAAGAAAGATCATAATTTTTTGCTGGGCAACGGGTTAATTGCCTCCAATTGTTTTAATAAATCTCACTCTACCGCTTATGCTTACGTCACCTATCAAACTGCTTATTTAAAAGCTAATTATCCTGTGGAATATATGACAGCGTTACTAACTGCTAGTAGCGATAATCAGGATAAGGTGGAAAAGTATCGAGAAAACTGTCAGAAAATGAATATCGATGTCGAACCTCCCGACATCAATCGATCGCAAAAACATTTTACCCCGATTGGACGCAAAATTCTCTTTGGTTTGTCCGCAGTTAGAAATCTGGGCGAAAATGCGATCGAGGCTATTTTAAAAGCCCGGGAAGCTGCGGGAGGAAAGTTTACTTCTTTAGGGGATTTTTGCGAGCGTGTTGATTTGCGAGTGATCAACAAAAGAGCTTTAGAAACGCTAATTTATTGTGGTGCTTTTGATAAAATTCAACCTAATCGCCATCAATTAATTGAAGATTTAGAATTAGTAGTTGCTTGGGCGCAAAAACGCACCAAAGAGAAAGAAAGTGGTCAAATGAATATTTTTGATATGCTAGGAGGGAGCATAGAAAATAAACAAGAATCCGAGTTTGAACAGTCTCCCAGTGCCACCGCAGTGGAAGATTTTTCCCTACAGGAAAAGTTAAAACTGGAAAAAGAACATTTAGGTTTTTATGTTTCCGAACATCCTTTAAAAGCTTTACAAAGAGCCGCTCAAGTCCTATCTCCCATCAATTTAGCTGATTTAGAAGAACACAAAACCAGAAAAAAAGTCAGTGCCATTGTCCTATTAAATGCCGTCAAGAAAATTATGACCAAAAAAGGGACTCCCATGGCCTTTTTAACCCTAGAAGATGCCTCGGGACAGTCGGAAGCGGTGGTTTTTTCCGATAGCTACGAACGTCTGCAAAAATTATTAGTGGAGGAAGCAACTTTAATGGTGTGGGGAAAAGTGGATCGCCGAGATGATCGGGTACAATTAATTATCGAAGATGCGGAACCGATCGAAACCATTAAAATGGTGATGGTTAATTTATCACTGCAAGATGTTGTCAACCAAAATCGTCAAAATCTTCTTAAAAGTATTCTGCAATCGGGAGACAAACAAAAGGCAAAAGTTCCCGTTATTGCCACCATCGGTGCGGGAACTCAGCGTCAATTTGTGCGTTTAGGACAAAACTATTGGGTAGAGGATGACAATTCAGTGGTAGAGTCTCTGAAAGTTGCCGGTTTTCTGGCTAATTCCGCACCTCTGATTAATCATTAAATGCTAACTGGCAATCACCCAAGGGCCATGATTGCGCCAATATTGTTTCTGTAAAACCTTTTCGATTTCTGGTTTCGATAATAATTCTTTTTCCACCCACAAAATCAAGATAAATATGGATTTTGATCAACTCTTTGACACTATTGCCACTCTTGTCCTCCATCATTCTCCTAGTGGGATGGAAACGGAAATCGATCGCTTTTTACTAGAACGCTTTCAAGAGTTAGGATTAGAAACATGGCAAGATCAAGCGGGAAATGTCATCGGCAAGATTAGAGGACGGGATTCGACTAAAAAAATTGCTATTACCGGTCATAAAGACGAAATTGGGGCTATTATCAAAGCAATTAATCCCGATGGTACTCTGCAAATTCGCCAACTCGGGGGAGCTTTTCCTTGGATTTACGGAGAGGGAGTGGTGGATATTATCGGTGATAAAGGAACCAGATCGGGGATTCTCTCCTTTGGTTCCCGTCATATTTCCCATCAATCCCCGCAAAAAGTGCAGCAGGAAAACGCTCCCGTCACCTGGGAATCCGCATGGATAGAGACGAAATTGACTCCAGAAGAATTAGACGCTTGCGGGGTGCGCGTCGGTAGTCGAGTCGTGGTGGGAAAACACCGAAAACAACCCTTGCGACTAAAAGACTACATTGCCAGTTATACCCTTGATAATAAAGCTTCCGTGGCGATTCTTTTGGCATTAGCGGCCAGAATAATTAACCCTGCGGTGGATATATATCTGGTTGCCTCAGCTAAGGAGGAGGTAGGAGCATTAGGGGCCTTATTTTTTACCGCAAATAACCGCTTAGATGCTTTAATTGCCCTAGAAATCTGTCCCCTCGCTCCTGAATATCCGATTAAGGATGGCAGCAGTCCTGTGTTATTGTCTCAGGATGGTTACGGTATCTATGATGAGCAATTAAATCAAGAATTACGAATTGCGGCCGAAAAGGCGGGAATACCACTGCAATTAGCTATTATTAGTGGTTTTGGTAGCGATGCCTCCATTGCCATGAAATTCGGTCATGTAGCTAAGGCCGCTTGCTTAGGTTTTCCCACCCAAAACACCCACGGTTATGAAATCGCCCATTTAGGAGCCATAGCCAACTGCATTAGCATATTACAAGCTTATTGTCAACTAATTTAGCTATTTTTAGCAAAAAACCAGAGCATCAATAGAATAATAGCGATCGCTAGTCCGATAAAAACAGTATTTTTATGCTGCTCTAACTGCATGGGTGCGGGGGGTTCTTCTTTTTTCTGTTTATTTGTTCCCTTTTTAAATTGCGGTGCGCTATCGGGAAGTTTCTCTAAATCGGGAATCTTCGTCATCCACTCATCTGGGCGTTTGAGACGGGGAGCTTCGATAATATAAAGCAGACGCTTGGCCTGTTCGCGAATTTGATAGATAGGATGGGTAATAAGTTGCCTACAGATTTCACTAGCTTTCTCCCCCTCTCCTAACCCCTGATGGGCAGAAATTAACCAAATTTGAATCTCACCCCCTGCTCGAGATCCTAAGGAAATTAAGGCTAAAGCCGCATTTAATTGCTGGATACTAAGACGATATTGTCCACGCTCAAAGGCACTGATTCCAGCTTGATAAAGGTCTTGAAAAGAAAGATTTTCGGCCACGGAGTCAAGATCGAGATAAATGAAATTTTACATAAGTATAGCAACAGGTAAGAAGCAAAAGGAAACTCTCGGCCATTGAGAATGAGAATCTTGACAAAAATCTGTTAGACTTTCTGCTAAACCTGTTAAAGCTGTACGGCATGAAAGAGAGTAACTCCCTGTCACTAACTATATTAGTGATCGCCACCACAATAATTAGTGTAGTTTTGGGGATTTTATTTGACGAAAAAGCATCTTTATTAGGTATTTTGGCAGTTCCTGCCATGGTTGCTTCTTTTATCCATCCCCGTCTGGGATTATTAGCCCTGCTCATCTATCTTCCCCTGAGTAATACCGTCACTTTTGCCGTAGTGAGAGTTTTTCAGGTAAAGGGCAACTTCATTGGTGAAGAGCCATCCTATGCTCTCTACAAAATCGCCAAGGATGCCTTTTATTTACCAGCTTTAGCGGCAATTTTAATTAAAACCAAAACTTTTAAGCAATTAAGCCCGCAAATCAAGCCTTTTCTCCTCACGGCTTTAATTTTACTTGCCATCAGCTTGATAACTTTTCTTTTTGTCAATCTGCCCCAAGGATCAATTGTTGTGGGAATTGTGGGATTAAAAACCATCCTCGGTTATATTCCCCTGGTTCTCTGTGGCTACTATTTAATCGAGCAAAAACGGGATTTATTCGTGGTTAATCGGCTTTTAATCGTGATGATCTTAGTCTGTTGCAGTTTAGCTCTAATTCAATACTTTTTACTCCTCCAAGGCATCTGTCACAATAGTGAATTCTTCAATCAACTAGAAGTTAGTGCCCCCAAATCCGATACCCAATTTTATCCAGATATTACCGCCAAAGCCAGCTTGAAAGCTCAATGTTTTGTCGGGGGTTCGGTGTTGTATAATCCCGATCGAGGCTTAATTCGTCTCCCCGGCACATTTTCCGATCCTTGGCAATGGGGTTGGTTTTTAGTATCTAGTAGCGTCATCAGTTACGCAGCCAGTTTTAGTGATCCACAAAAAAGATGGCGCGTCGCTGGTTGGGTGGCCATAGTTTTAGTCTTCCTTGCGACTCTGGTTTCTGGACAAAGATTACCTTTTTTGCTAGTACCTTTGTTTTACTTAGTTCTTTTTATTGCTACTAGCAAAAATAAGCAAAAGTTACCATTAAAATTGGTAATTGTGGCGATGCTTTCCCTGCTCGCGGTGATGTTAATTCCCTTTATTCGGGAAAGAGGGCTAAATTTTATCGGTCGCTGGCTATATTCGTCTCCCATTGACTTTGTAGGCAATCAAATGCAGTGGGCCTTAAGATATTTACAGCTTTTTGGTTTTGGTTTAGGCACAGCTACCACTGGCGCTCGTCATATAGTGGGGGAAGATGGGATAAGACTAATTGAAACCTACTACGCTAAACTTATCTACGAAATCGGTATCGTCGGTTTTATCGCTCTTATGGCACTGGTGACAATTCTCTGTATTCTCACCTTTAAAGCCTATTTAAAAGTAAAAAATCCCGTTTTAAAGCATTGGGGTCTCTGTATCTGGATTTTTATACTTTTTATTAGCTATAATCCCTACTATTATCCTCTCTCCGTCGAGCCTATTTCTGTTTACTATTGGTTATTCGCTGGAATATTGCTAAAACTGCCAGAAATCAGCGATAAATTAGAAGATGAGGCGGGATTTCCCGAAAAAAAATGAAGTGGAGAATTAAGAGGATTTTTATCGATAATTACATTATCTCTCGACTGATAGGAGTTAACCGCAATGACAGAAGAAACCATTCCCTATTCCCTCGAATCTGTCCTTAAGGAAATTAAAGATAGTATTCAAAGTGTTGATCGAAAGCTAGACACCTTCCAGAAAGATGTTGATCAAAAGCTAGATAATCTCGAAAAAGATTTCGATCAAAAGCTAGAAACCTTACACAAATTGGTGGTGGGTTAATAATTGGGGGTGGGCGAACGCGGTGCGCCCCTACAGATAAACAAAATTGAATTTTTTGATTAATTCGATATTGGTGGTGGGCTAATTATTGGCTCTGGGCGAACGCGGTTCGCCCCTACTGTTTTATATTCTCGCTTAAAACAACAAATCTAAATATAATTCTTGTGATTGTTGATCGATTGGCAGATAATCTCGATCATTTGGCCAGTTTTTGGGATTGTTAATAATATATTCTCGAACAACTGCTAGATACTTTTCATCTCGAAGAATTGATTCATAATAATTGCGTTGCCAGATAGGAGTATCTGTGTTCTGTCGAAGCAAATTAATTCGTTTAGTAACCGCCGATTTAAACCCCGCAATACATGACGATAAAGAATTCGGTTTCTGCTGTAGGGGCGCATCGCGTGCGCCCAAATCTAGAGGCGCATCGCGTGCGCCCAAATCTAGAGGCGCATCGCGTGCGCCCAAACTCTGATCGTCGCCAGAATAATCATTAATTATAACAATTCCATGAAAATGATTGGGCATAATAACCCATTCATCCAATTTAAAATTAGGTGGAATTTTGCAGGTTTTTAGCCATTCATCAGCAACAATTTTTCCTAATTGATTAAGGTATATTTGCCCATTTTTGATTTCTCCAAACCAGGATTGTTTTTGGTAGGTACAAATAGTGACAAAATATGCTCCGGGTTGGGAATAATCATAATTTCTGAGGCGAATAGAACGACGATGATGTTTTTCAGGATCAAAGGTCATATATATTCCCGCAATACTAACAAAACCTCTTATCAATTCCCATCATAAGCGATCGCAATTCACACCGACGTATTTTTCCTGAAACCCCCAAAAAACCCAACCCCCCCAAAACCCGTAGGGGCGCGTGCGCCCAACCCCCACCAAAAAACCCCAAAAAACCCAACCCCCCAAAACCCGTAGGGGCGCACCGCGTGCGCCCCAATCCCGTGATTAACCCGATTATTGCTGGCGGGCGAACGCAGTTCGATAAACTCACTGACCACAGTTCGCCCCTACAAAATCGACCCGCCTAAGGGCGGGAAAGAAAAGAAAAAAGAAAAAATAGGAAATGAGGGTAAAAAGGGAAAAAAAGGGGAAAAGGGTTACAGAGTCCTCCCAGCACCGCACACCACCCGAAAACCGTAGAAGCTGCTGAAGTCGCGGCGGTTGTTGAAGCCGCGGTAAGCGGAACGGCAGAAATATGGATTGAAGCACCAAGAACCGCCCCGCAGAGGAGAACGATTATCATTCCCATTTTCTGTCCAGACACTGCCATCCCTCGGCGCACCGTCATAATTATCGTGCCAGGTATCGGCGCACCACTCCCAGACATTGCCGTGCATATCGTATAGCCCGAAGGCATTGGGGGGAAATTGTCCCACGGGAGTCGTTTGTTGTCGATATTCTCCCTTCGCTTCTTCTGCGTAGGTATTACTGGCACGGTAGTTGGCAAATTTCCCGGTAATGGTTTCCCCAAAGTAGAATGGGGTGGTGGTTCCAGCACGACAAGCGTACTCCCATTCCGCCTCACTCGGTAGCCGATACTCCCGTTTTGTTTCCCTTGATAGTCGTTTACAGAATTCCGTTGCTTGATACCAGTTGACAATTTCTACGGGTAGCTCATCCCCTTTGAAGTTAGAAGGGTTTGTCTCCAGGTCGATGTCTATTTTAGCGGTTGCGGCGATCGCTTTCCACTGGGACTGGGTGATGGGATAACGTCCCATGTAGAAAGAAGAAACGGTTACTCGATGTTGAGGTCTTTCCCATCTAAATCCGTCCCAGTTAAATTTTTTCACCAGTCTTTCGATTTCCTCGTCTTCTGTTCCCATCGTGAATGTACCCCCTGGGATGGCAATCATTTCTAAGGTAATGCCATTGCCCAAATCTTGGGCGAAATATTGGGACTGCTTCGACTCTTTTTTGATTTGCTCACCCTTCGCATTTACTCCCACGATCTCAAAGTTAAATACTGATAACAGTTTTTTTGGCTCTTCTGGAACGATTACCGATTGTTTTAGCTCTTCTGGTTCAAGCTTGAACTGATAGGTAATTGCTCTTTCTAGTTGCTCAAATCCGTTTTCTTTCCAATAATCAAGCCGGTGAATATCTCGCAGATTCAAGCCAACTTCTGCACTTCGCAGATCAGGAATTTCGCATTCTTCTAACCTCATAGGAATAAAAAAAATTGTCCCCGGTAGCATCTGTCCCAAGGTATCAAGTGCAATCCTCAACTCCCGTTGGATGTATCCCTGTTTAGCCGATTTCCCTGACAGACAGGCCAGAAAAATCTGACTAGCTTTAATCGCTTTCGGAATTTCATCTCGCCAAATTTGACCCGCAATCAGGTCTTCTTCATCCAACCAAGGTTTATACCCCGCTTGCTTAAGGCGGTTATACAGTGCCAAAACTGCTGGTTTGTCCTCACTGGCATGGGCCAAGAAAATTTGGATCTCTGACTTTTTCATAACTTTTTCTTATGACCACAAGTAGGGGAGAGCCAGATTAACTGGCAGAAAATCTCTAAATAAACCATTTAATTGATTATTACTCATTCTTAATTCTCCTGTCTCGGAGTCTCCTAACTACTGATTCCTCACCAACCAGGACAATTTGGGATTTTTACAGCAAGTCCACTTTCTCACTTTCCCCACCCGCGACCTTTTTCCGTTAGATTATAAATGGATACAAAACTTAACATTTTATCCAGAATCTACCGAGAGGGCAGACCGTGCGGCCAGATACCCTAGAAAATAACCAGCATTCAGCCGATAATTCGCTAGTTCCCGAAATTATCGCACTTAATCCTGAAATTGAGCCAGAGAAAACCGAATACTCGCCAAAACCGACAAAAACCAACTCTTGGCTATCGGGAGGAAAGGGTTTATTTATCGGTGTGGGATTGGGGGTTTTATTGACCCTAGGGGCGACTCGTTTCGCTAATCGACCCCAAACAGCCCAAAACCCCAATACTCAGCCCGTAGCGGCAAAAAATGAAGCACCAGCACAAACAGTAACCACCACTAGGGTAGAATCTACTCCCGTGGCCCGCACCCTGAAAGCGACTGGAAGCGTGGCAGCCGATGAATTAATCCCGATTCTTTCCCAAGCGACAGGACTACAAATCAAAGAAATCTTTGTCGATGAGGGTGATATCGTTAGCCAAGGTCAAATTCTCGCTCGTCTCGATGATACCGTCCTACAAGCGCAATTAACCCAAGCACAGGCAAATGTCGCCCAATCCCGAGCGCGTTTGGCAGAATTGCAAGCGGGGAGCCGTAAAGAGGAGATCGCTGGAGCTAAACAAACTATTCAACGCATAAAAGCCGAAATTAGTCAAGCTCGATCGGATTGGGATTTGGCTAAAAAACGGGTCCAGAGAAACCAAAGTTTAGAAGCGGAAGGAGCGATCGCCCGGGATCGTCTCGATGAAGTCCTCAACGAAGAAAGAAACAAAGCGGCGATCGTACAACAGACCCAATCCCGTTTAGGAGAAGCAGAGCAGCAGCTGGCACAATTGCAAGCGGGCAATCGTCCTGAAGTGATCGCCCAAGCTACAGCCCAATTAGCGGAAGCTCAAAGCCGTTTAGCCATTGTTAAAGCCCAATTAAACGAGACGCGCCTGATTTCCCCAGTCAGTGGCAAAATTGCCGAAAGAAATGGCCGCATCGGGGATACCACCAACGGTCAAAATGCTCTCTTTAAAATCATCGAAAACGGCCGTTTAGAGCTAAGATTGCGGGTTCCTGAGAATCAATTGCCCTTAATCCGCGTCGGAGCGCCCGTTACTATCACTTCCGATGCTAATAGCAGTTTAAAATTATCAGGACAGGTGCGCGAAATTAATCCCATCGTCGATGAGGCATCCCGTCAAGCAACGGTTAAAGTCGATTTAACCGACAATACAGGGTTAAAACCGGGGATGTTTTTACGAGGTGCGATCGTGACGAATACTAGCAATAGTTTAACCGTCCCCATGACCGCGGTTTTACCTCAAAAAGATAATCAAGCTCTAGTTTATTTAGTGGAACCTGATAACACTGTTACCGCCAAAACTGTGCAATTAGGTCAAATTATGCCCAATAACCGCGTGGAAATTCTCACCGGTTTACAAGCGGGCGATCGCATTGTGGTCAAAGGGGCAGCCTATCTCGGTGATGGCGACAAAATTACAGCAATCAGCGATCAGTAATCAGTAATCAGTGATCAGTAAACAGTAATCAGTAATCAGTGATCGGTGAAAAGACAGTAGCAAACTGCCATTTGATCAGGCTCACTTAATATATACTGCTCACTCAAAACTTAAAACTTAAAACTCAAATCTGATAACTGATAACCGGTAACTGAAAACTCACATCTGGTAACTGATAACCGGTAACTGAAAACTCACATCTGATAACTGATAACTTACCCACTGATAACTGATAACTGATAACTGATAACTGAAATTATGGCTTTTAATATTTCTAATTGGTCTATCAAAAATCCCATTCCCACGATCCTGATCTCCCTGGTTATGGCCTTAATGGGATACATTGCCTTTCTAGGATTAGGGATCGATCGCTCTCCTAATATTGACATTCCGGCCGTGATTATCACTGTTAATCAACCCGGCGCAGGTCCAGAGGAATTGGAAACCCAAGTCACCAAAAAAGTCGAGGATGCGGTGGCTGCTTTGGGTAATATCGATCAAATTACTTCTACCGTTAACGAAGGCAGCAGCACCACCACCGTTAACTTTATCCTTGGCACTAACAGCGATCGCGCTACCAATGATGTACGCAATGCCATAGCGCAAATTCGGCAGGATTTACCCCAAGATACTAATGATCCAATTGTCCAACGTTTAGAATTTGCCGGGGGTGCGGTGATGAACTACACCATCTCCTCCCCGAAAAGATCGATCGCCGAATTAAGTGATCTAGTTGATCGTCAAATTGGCCGCGCTTTAACGGGAGTGCCGGGGGTAGCACGAGTCGATCGCGTTGGGGGAGTCGATCGAGAAGTGCGTGTAGATTTAGATCCCGGTCGTCTGATCGCCTACGGTATCACGGCCACGGCGGTTAATGACCAAATTCGTAGTTTTAATATTAATTTACCCGGAGGGCGATCGGAAATCGCCGGCAGTGAACAAACTGTCCGCACCCTCGGCAGCGCTGAAACGATCGAAGATTTAAGAAATTATCAAATCTCTTTACCTAACGGTGATAGCGTCCCCTTAAGCAATTTAGGGACAGTTAGCGATAGTTCCAGTGATCCTCGACAAATGGCCCTCTTAGATGGGCAGCCAGTGGTGGGTTTTTCGATTTTACGGGGGACTGGCAGCACCTTGGTGACGGTAGAAACAGCAGTACGTCAAGAAATCGAGAATTTAAAGAAAAAACTGCCCGAAGATATTAAATTTCAATTAATTTTTACCCGTGCTGACTCAATTCGTGCTAGTTACGAAAGTCTTCTGAGCGATCTCCTGATTGGTTGTATGATGACGGTGATCACGGTGGGTCTATTTTTAGGCAATTGGCGCGCCACGATTATCACGGGTTTGGCCCTGCCTTTGTCGATTTTCCCGACTTTTTGGGTGATGCAGTCCCTAAATTATACCCTTAACGGCATGACTCTACTGGCCTTAGCTTTAGCTTTGGGTAATCTGGTGGATGATGCGGTGTGTATGGTGGAGGACATCGATCAACATTTAGCTATGGGTAAAAAACCCCTGCCAGCGGCTTTTGATGCCTCAAAAGAGATTGGATTAGCCGTTTTAGCCAGTGCGGCGGCAATTATGGCGGTATTCCTGCCGGTTGCTTTTATGGGCGGTGTGCCGGGGCAATTCTTTCAACCTTTCGGCGTTACGGTGGCGGTTTCTACCTTGTTTTCCAGTTTGATCGCTGTCACCGTCACCCCGATGTTAAGTGCCTATATTCTACAGCCGAAAAAGCTCAAAACTGGTGATAATAATCCCTCCTCGCGCCCCCGTTTTCGTCCCTACAAAAGTTTGTTAACTTGGGCTTTACGTCATCGAATCCTGACTTTATTGGCGGCTTTGGCCTTTTTTATCGGTAGTTTACAGTTAGTTCCCTTGATTCCAAAAGGGTTATTTAGTTCCGGGGATACTGGATTAAGTACGATCAGTCTAGAATTGCCTCCCGGTGCGACTTTGAATGATACTGTTGCCGTGGCTAATCAGGTGAATAGTTTACTGCAAAAAAATCCCGCCGTCGCTAATGTTTTGGCTATTCCGGGAGATTCGGGACGGATAAATACGGGCTTAATATATGTTAATTTGGTTCCTAAGGAACAGCGATCGCTAACTCAACGGCAATTTGAGGAACAAACCCGTCGGGATTTCCAGAAGATACCGGGGGCTAGAGTGACTTTTCGAGCGCAGGGGGGAGCAGGAAGCACTAAGGATGTCGCTATTATTTTAAAAAGTGAAAATGGCGATATTTTAACCCAAACTGCCCAAAAATTAGAGCGACAAATGCGAGCTTTACCCGGTTTTGTCGAGGTCAGTTCCGGGGTAAGTTTAGTTAAACCGGAGATTATTATTCAACCGGATCCTGTCCGAGCTGCCGATCAGGGAGTCTCAGTCAGAGTGATCGCCCGTACTGCATCTTTAGCTTTAATCGGCGATAATGAGTTTAATTTAGCTAAATTTAACCTTGCTGACCGACAAATTCCCATCCGGGTGAAAATTGCCAATGATGGACGCAGCGAGATAGAAACTCTGCAAAATTTGCGCGTTCCTAGCAGTAATGGGACGTTAGTTCCGCTTAACTCGGTGGCGACAATTAGCTTAGGTAGTGGACCTGCGGAAATTCAACGCTTTAACCGTCAACGTCAGGTTAATATTGGAGCTAATTTAGAGGGAGTTTCTTTGGGAAGTGCGGTGACACAAATTCGCGCTTTACCAATCATGAAAAACTTACCCCCAGAGGTGACAGAAGAACCCTTTGGTGATGCTCGCATTATGCGCGATATCTTTGCTCGTTTTTTGGGGGCGTTAAGTTTAGCAATTATTTCTATCTATGGGATTCTGGTATTGTTGTATAACAATTTTCTCTATCCCCTAGCGATTTTAACTTCCCTTCCTTTATCGATTGGTGGTACTTTAATCGCTCTTTTAATTACCCAAAAAGAGTTAGGTTTATACGCTTTAATTGGCATAGTTTTACTGATGGGGTTAGTCACTAAAAATGCGATTCTGTTAGTAGATTTTGCCCTGAGTGGTATTGAGTCAGGGAAACCGCAATTTAAGGCGATGATTGATTCGGGAGTCTCTCGTTTACGACCAATTATTATGACCTCCGTTTCCACAATTGCCGGGATGTTACCGATTGCTTTAGCTTTAGGTGCAGATGGGGAAATTCGCGCACCGATGGCAATTGCTGTTATTGGTGGTTTTACCACTTCCACCCTATTAACTTTGGTGGTTGTACCGGTAATCTTTACTTACATCGATAGTTTTTACTATTGGTTGCGGGGATTATTTGTTAAACAAAAACCCACGTCGATTTAGTAGTAATACCGCACAGAAAACGGGTTTCTCGGAGAAACCCGTTTTCTACTTATGCACTCATGCAAAAAGGGGAATAAATAATCAGTCTTTAATAACCAGATTTAGTATAAAATATCTTGCTGAAAGCTTGAGAAAAAACCCAGAAAAACTAACCCATGAATCCCTTGACAGTCACACATCAAACTCTATCTCTTCCCCCCATGGGCTGCGGTACTTGGGCCTGGGGAAATCGTCTTCTCTGGGGTTATGATGAGAGTATGGATAGCCAGTTACAAGCGGTTTTTAATCTCTGCGTCGAGCGGGGTGTCACCCTATTTGATACGGGAGACTCCTACGGGACAGGCAAACTCAACGGACAGAGTGAGAAGCTATTAGGACGCTTTACAGGGGAATATAGCGGTTATAACGCTGATCATATCCGTATTGCCACCAAACTCGCCCCTTATCCTTGGCGTTTAACCCGTCATGCCATGGTGAAAGCTTGTCAAGCTTCGGCAACCAGATTAGGTCGCCCGGTGGATTTAGTGCAAATGCACTGGTCAACGGGCAATTATGCGCCATGGCAGGAGGGGGGATTATTAGACGGATTGGGGGATTGTCTGGAAAAGGGGTTAGTTAAAGGAGTCGGTTTATCCAATTTTGGACCGAAAAGATTGAAGTCTGCCTATCAAAAGTTTGCCAGTCGCGGCATTCCTATTACCAGCTTACAGGTACAGTATTCTCTCCTTTCTACCTATCCTCTCACTGACTTAGGATTAAAGGAACTATGTGATCAATTTGGTATTAAAATTATTGCCTATAGTCCCTTAGCTTTGGGTTTATTAACGGGGAAATATCGAGATAATAAAAACTTACCCCCAGGATTACGTCGCTTCCTTTTTGGTCAATTAATTCCCGCTATTTCTCCTCTGATTAGTTGCCTAAAAGTTATCGCCCAAGCTAAAAATAAAACTATTAGCCAAGTTGCTTTAAATTGGTGTATCTGTAAGGGAACAATTCCTATCCCCGGAGCTAAAAATGTTCGGCAAGCTGAGGATAATTTAGGTGCTTTAGGATGGAGTTTAGACAGCGGGGAAATAGCAGAATTAGATAAAATTGCCGTGGGTTTGGATAAAAAAATGGTACAAAATATCTTTCAAACTAAGTAGGGTTTGCTGAAAAAGCTTGTTGGTGGGGTGTGGAAAGAACCACAAAGACACAAAGGGCACAAAGATTGATCGCTTATAAGTTAAACTGATCAGACAAAGAATAAGAGAGCCAATTTCCCCCCGATTACTCAAAAAACCAGCAATTTTTGAGGTCAAAAAAGCCTAAAGATATTATCCAAAAAGGTTTCTAGATTTATTCAGCAAACCCTACTTATCTTGAGAGACCAATTTTAAGCTAGGACGGGGTTGGATTGTTCCCCCGTAAGCGACGGCAGTATGAGGAGATAGGACAAGATGAGGAGATACACCCAAAGAAATTCGATAGATTTCCCCAGCTTTATCGATTAATTGCTGTTTAACTGACTCTTTCGGCAAATTTTGCCGCCAAGCTAGGGGAATCCCCTCGATCCCGTTGTACAATCCCGCCCAAATTCCCGCTAAAGTGGTGGTTAATTGCCGTTGATAGGGACTAGAATTAGCACGACGCACGCTAACGGCGAAATCCTCGCTCGTTTGCAGAAAGGTATAGAGAGAAGCTGCGATCGCAATTCCTAAAGGTGAGATATCTTTCACCCAAGCCGATAAAGTGGACTCTAGGGGACGATTTTGCCCTAAAGCTGACTGAATCTGCTCTAATAGCTTATTCTTGGGGTTAATAGTTAGTAATTGCCCGATTAACTGATTTAAAGGCCTTTTTCCCTGTAATAACATACCTACCGCCTCTCCCCAAATTATCGCTTCTTGTCGGGTTAACTCGGAAATTAAACCCTTTTTCAGCCAAAAATTTAATCTAGCTTGCCAACGTTCCTTATGGTCAGGCCAGGTTAAAATTTCCGGCAACAGCACAAATAATAACGCCGATTCCGACTGCTGCCTAGCTGCGATCGCAATGGGCAAATCTTCCTGAGATTGCAGAGCTTGCAAAAGCAGGGTCGTCCTCGGTGTAGCCTCATAGTTAAAGGCTGGTATTAGGGGTTGATTATGCAAGGATTCCCCAATATATGCCCCGATTAACCCTCCCTGAAGGCGATCAAGGGGTGAAAAGACCTTCTGCATAAATTAGCTCAATTTGCCCGGTAGGTGACTTCCCCAACTTTGCCCGGTTGCCCCAGTTGTTTAGCATTGGCATTATTAACCGCAACGTAAACCCCGCCGGCATTACCCGCTCTCACGGTTAATTCTCGGTTTGCTTGCCAAGTGCGATGGCTTCCCTGGGGCAGCACACCCTCAAATTCTGTCTTGCCATCCACCACCACCCGCATCCAGCAGTCATCTTCCAGTTTTACCTCCACCACCAGCTGCTGATTATTGCTGGTTTTGTTGGCTACTGGTTGAAGGGGGTTGCTTTTCGGTTGGACAATTTGCTGTTGTGGTAAGGAAGGCGGTGGTAAGCGATTCGATTGCAGTACCGATTTTTGCAGGACGTGGGATAGGGTTTGTACGGAACCAATAACTAAGATTAAATAGAGAAAATAGAGATGAATCGGGCGAATTTGAAGACTCGGCAGCGATAAAGATGGTTTTGTTCCCCTGAAAAAGTTATTGACCTTGGTGGGAAAACGCCGGCTAATCGTCTCACCATCCAGGGACAGACTATCGGCAAATTGTTTGATTAACCAACGAATATAAATCGGTTCGGGCAATGCCTCCAAATCCCCCGCTTCCAGTGCTTCTAGGCGATGGCGCGGGATTAGGGTTTTCTGGGCAATTTCCTCGAGAGAAAGGGACTGTTCTAGGCGATTTTTTTGCAAATAAACGCCGATTTCCAGTAATTTGGTTCGTTGTTTATGCTGGGGATCAAGTTGTGATTGGAGAAGGCGAAACATATCGCTATTAGGGGCTGACTTTCAGCTTAGTTAATCTGGTTTTTTAAATATTTCAGTTCATCAAGGGTTAAAAAACGGTAATGACCCAAGGGTAAGGGGGAATTATTACCAGAGTTTAGTTTAATAGGACCGATGGCACTGCGATGAAGTTTCAGGACGTGATAACCTAATTCTTCAGCTACAGAGCGAATCTGCCGATTTCTTCCCTCCACTAAAATAACTTCTAGTAGGGTTTTTTGGTCGGTTTGCTTGAGTATCTCAACCTGTGCGGGTAAGGTTTTTTTTCCCTCTAAGAGGATACCTTCTCGCCAACGCTGGAGAGCAAGTGTATCAATCGCACCATCTAGCCAAACCCGATAGGTTTTGGGCAAATGATAACGGGGATGGGTGAGGGTGAGGGTGAGTTGACCGTCGTTGGTGAGGAGTAAAGCCCCAGTGGTGTTGATGTCCAACCTTCCTACGGGATGTAACCCCGTCTCGCTGGCGAGGGAGTCGGGCAAAAGGTCAATCACCGTCGGCCGGTTTTGTGGATCCTTACAGGTAGAAACCACGCCAATGGGTTTGTTGACCAGTATATACAATCTTTTAGGACGATTGGCCGGTTCAATTTTTTTTCCGTCTATCTCTAGGTGATCTTTTTCCGGGTCGGCTTTTTCTCCTAACTGCACGATTTTGCCATTCCGTCTGACTCGTCTGGCCACAATCATCTCCTCCGCCCTTCTTCGGGAGGCAATCCCCCACTGGGCAAGGATTTTCTGGACTCTCTCCGCCATTTTTTTTTTATTTTTAACCCTTTCTATCTCCTATTATAGGCATCCTAAAAGGGTTTTTTCGCCCAAAAAGTGAAGAAAAACCGAATATCTCCGGCTGCCTCTTTGATTTTTTTCTTGGAAAACTTCTGAAAAAAAAGAGGAGTGATCCCTTGACTTGGGCGGCGGCTTCGGTTATACTTTTCTTATAATGGGAATCTGTGCATTTTTTTTTTGACTCAAACACTCCATTATATATAAAGTCTTATAAAAAGATCATCTCAAAAAGCCGTGAAAAAAGCAAGCAAAATTTTGCCGACAATTGTTAAAAAAGTCGGGTTAATTTTCCTTACGGGGGGATATGACTTTAAACGGGTTATTTCTCGGTTAAGTAGTCTTGCAAAATAAATTTCCTAGTGAAGATAGGCAAGAGGCAAGAGACAAAAGGCAAAAGCTTTATCGAAATATCTAACTAATTTTGCCTAGGTACTTATCCAAGCGGTAAACCTTGATTGATGATGAATTGAGGACGTAAATGACGGAGTTTGCCTCTCTTTGTTATAATTCAAAGGCTAGGCTATAATAACTCTTCATAAATACCGATAATTTTGGTCAAAGATGTAAAAAAATGAATATTCAACTCGTGGAATCTCTAGTTAATGCAATTAAATCCTTGTCCCTAGAAGAACAGGAATTGTTAGGAAAAAAACTCAAAGATCACCCCTCTTGGGAAATTGCATTAGAACGAATTGACGCAACTCGAAAAGCCATTTATGAACGTCGTCAGGGAAACCCATTTGAAACCGGTGTTACTGAAATTATTCATCAAATGAGAGAAGAAAGAAATCGGCAATTGATAGAAGTGCGATGCCGAAGGCACTGCGTAGCAGTACGCCGATCTGGTAGGGGGCGTGTTTGCGGTTACTAATTCTGATGAAAAACTACAATTAATAATCCGCCGTAACGCCCAAATTTATCATCAAATTGGTGCGTTACGTTGTCAAATATCATCTTCAGTTAATCCTGAATCTTTGAGAATACCTTTTAATGTTCCTATCGGTAAATCTCGATTTACATGGGTTGGTATAACAATAATTGCAGAAACATTTTCGGTTCTTCGTTACTTGGTATGGTTCGATAGGGGGGCATAAATCGACTAAATCCTTATCTGGCAAGAGATTTAATTGATTAGTTCGCTCCAGATCGCAAACAATTGACAAAAATTGC
>NZ_SFBO01000138.1:0-5143 GCF_007095705.1 Microcystis sp. Msp_OC_L_20101000_S702 | reverse complement strand
ATCTTGTTTTTGCTTGTCATCCCCCATTTTTAGATTTTCTGAGAGGTTGTATTCTTGTACTGCAAGTCCTTGGCTGAGATAATTAATGGCTTGAGGAATATCATCTTGAGACTGGTAAAATACAGCCAAATTGTTGAGATTGGTAGCAGTATCGGGATGGTTGTCTCCTAATTGTTGTTTGAAGATAGCTAAAGCCTGTTTGTAGAGGAGTTCGGCTTCGCTGTATCTTCCTTGAGACTGGTAAAGTAATGCCAAATGGTTGAAACCGGTGGCGGTATCGGGATGGTTGTCTCCTAATTGTTGTTTGCTGATAGCTAAAGCTTGTTTGTAGAGGGGTTCGGCTTCGCTGTATCTTCCTTGACGATGGTAAAGTCCTGCCAAATTTCCGAGACTTTGTGCGGTATCGGGATGGTTGTCTCCTAATTGTTGTTTCCTGATAGCTAAAGCCTGTTTGTAGAGAGGTTCGGCTTCGCTGTATCTTCCTTGAACCCTGTAAAGTTCTGCCAAATTGTTGAGACCGGTGGCGGTATCGGGATGGTTGTCTCCTAATTGTTGTTTGAAGATAGCTAAAGCCTGTTTTAAGAGGGGTTCGGCTTCGCTGTATCTTCCTTGAACTCTGTAAAGTTCTGCCAAATTGTTGAGACTTTCTGCAGTATGAGAATGGTTGTCTCCCAATTGTTTTCTTATGATAGCTAAAGCTTGTTTGTAGAGGGGTTCGGCTTCGGCGTATCTCCCTTGACGATGGTAAAGATTTGCCAAATTGTTGAGACTGGTGGCGGTATTGGGATGGTTGTCTCCTAATTGTTGTTTATGGATAGCTAAGGCTTCTTTGAAGAGGGGTTCAGCTTCGCTGTATCTTCCTTGGGAATAGTAAAGTCCTGCCAAATTGTTGAGACTGGCGGCGGTAGAGGGATGGTTGTCTCCTAATTGTTGTTTCCTGATAGTTAAGGCTTGTTGGTAGAGGGGTTCGGCTTCGCTGTATCTTCCTTGAGACTCGTAAAGTAATGCCAAATTGTTGAGACTGGTGGCGGTATTGGGATGATTTTCCCCTAATTGTTGTTTTATGATAGCTAAAGCTTGTATTACGAGGGGTTCGGCTTCGCTGTATCTTCCTTGAGACTCGTAAAGTAATGCCAAATTGTTGAGACTGGTGGCAGTATCGGGATGGTTGTCTCCTAATTGTTGTTTATGGATAGCTAAGGCTTCTTTGAAGAGGGGTTCAGCTTCGCTGTACCTTCCTTGATTTCGGTAAAATTCTGCCAAATTGTTCAGACTTAGTGCAGTCAAGGGATGATTTTCCCGTAATTGTTCTCTTCTAATAGCCAAGGCTTGTTTGAAGAGGGGTTCGGCTTCGCTGTACCTTCCTTGATTTCGGTAAAATTCTGCCAAACTGTTGAGACTCAAAGCAGTATCAAGATGGTCATCCCCTAATTGTTGTTTTCTGATAGCTAAAGCTTGTTTGTAGAGGGGTTCGGCTTCGCTGTACCTTCCTTGAGACTTGTAAAGTTCTGCCAAATTGTTGAGATTGTTAGCAGTAGAGGGATGATTTTCTCCTAATTTTTTTTTCTTGATAGCTACAGATTCTTTTAAGAGGGGTTCGGCTTCGGCGTATCTCCCTTGACGATGGTAAAGATTTGCCAAATTGTTGAGACTGTTAGCAGTAGAAATATGGTTAGCTCCTAATTGTTGTTGTCTGATGGCTAAAGCTTGTGTGTAGAGGGGTTCGGCTTCGCTGTATCTTCCTTGAGACTCGTAAAGTTCTGCCAAATTGTTGAGACTGGAAGCAGTGTCGGGATGATTTTCCCCTAATTGTTGTTGTCTGATGGCTAAAGCTTGTGTGTAGAGGGGTTCGGCTTCGGCGTATCTCCCTTGAGAATAGTAAAGCACAGCCAAATTGTTGAGACTGGCGGCGGTTAGGGGATGGTTGTCTCCTAATTGTTGTTTTATGATAGCTAAAGCCTGTTTGTAGAGGGGTTCGGCTTCGCTGTATCTTCCTTGAGACTCGTAAAGTCCTGCCAAATTGTTGAGACTGGTAGCGGTTAGAGGATGGTTGTCTCCTAATTGTTGTTTTATGATAGCTAAAGCCTGTTTGTAGAGGGGTTCGGCTTCGCTGTATCTTCCTTGAGACTGGTAAAGTCCTGCCAAATTGTTGAGACTGGAGGCGGTATCGGGATGGTTGTCTCCTAATTGTTGTTTTATGATAGCTAAAGCCTGTTTGTAGAGAGGTTCGGCTTCGCTGTATCTTCCTTGAGACTCGTAAAGTCCTGCCAAATTGTTGAGACTGGAGGCGGTATCGGGATGGTTGTCTCCTAATCGTTGTTTGCTGATAGCTAAAGCTTGTTTGTAGAGGGGTTCGGCTTCGCTGTATCTTCCTTGAGACTGGTAAAGTCCTGCCAAGTTGTTGAGACTGGTAGCAGTCCAAGAATGATTTTCTCCTAGTACCTTTTTGACAATAGCTAAAACTTGTTCTGCTAACGGTATCGCCTCATTATATTTCCCTTGCTGATGTAAATCAGCAGCTTGCTGATTTAAGCGTTTTGCTTCGGCTAAAGTAATATCATTTTCTGTTGCTTCCCGCCAACTCAAGACGTAACTACCGGATTCTTTTGCTTTAGCTGAATTGACAATAAGGGTGTAAGTTCCCGTTACAGGTAGAGTCAAGACAATTCTGGCATTATTCTCATCTCCTCCATCATTATTCTCGGCAATCTTGTTATTATTGGGGTCAACCAAAATGAGATAAGCATCAAAATCCTTGCTAGTCAAATCAATAATTAACGGTTCTCCTGCTTTTCCTTGAAAAGTATGGACATTGAAATAACTCTCATCTTCCATGGTTTGGCTATTGCTATCTAACTTTCCTTCAATTGAGGAACTATTAGCTACACTAGACTCTGATTGCTGTGCTAAAGTTCTTTGTCCCACCGTTGGGGTTAAGATGATTCCCGATAATCCCATCACTCCCGCAACCGCAGCCGCCATCATCAATAATTTAACTTTCATCCTTACTCCCTCCTTAAAATGTCATTAATTGTTTTAGCCAATTCCTGAACCTGCGAAGTATCTCCTAACTGATTATAAGTCCCCTTCGCCTTGGTTAACCACTGTATCGCCTCATCCTTACTCCCCAAGAGACGATAAGCTATTCCTAAACCCGCTTGTATCTCCGCTTGCACTGACAAATTCTGCGTATTTGTTGCCAGTTTTAACGCTTTTTCATAAGGTTTTTTTGCCAACTGAGGTAAACCCATCTTAAGGTAAGTATCCCCTAACAGTTGATAAACGGTAGCAACCTGACTATTTTGCTTCACCAATCCTTCTAATACCTCAACCGCATCCCCATACAACCCATAACCTCGATAAAGATGCGCTAAAACTAACCCTGCTTCCTCCGGGGATAATTGCTGCTGTTGAACAGCTTTAACAGCATCTAAAACCGTTTTCTTCGTCTGTTCATCTAATACTGTAAACCCGACGTTTTCATCATCACGTCTAGAAGACGCACCATTATCAGCTTCTATGGTTACTCGATATCGCTTTCCTGCTTCCAGAGGAGGTTCACCGGGATAGACTATTTCAGTTTTATTTGTCTGCGTTTCCCAATTAACCCCATCTATTTTGATAGTATAATTAGTTGCACCCGGAACAGCATTCCACCGCAGTCGAGGACGATTGGTAATAATATTCGTTTCACGGGGAGTAATTAGGTAAGGTAATTTTGCTAAAACTTTCTCTTTATTTCCTGTTGGACGGAGGGTTGTATTATTAATATTGGGAAGTGAAATCACAGGATTTCCCCGAGGACAGCCACTAGAAACAATATACTTTCCTGTTTTAACCGTCCACTGCTTGAGATTACTACAATAAACCTTAACGGAAGCGTTAGCTGCCACTTCTAACTTATCATCAAAACTGAGGGTAAGTCCGACAGAAGCAGGAAGGGGTTTTTTCCATTGTGGTTTTTTAACGGTAACTTTCCCTTTTACCTGAAAAATTGTGTTAACTCCAACAGTGTTGCTAAAAGTCGCCGACGGAAATCCTACTGTAATTAATATCAGGGAAATGGGGGTAAAGAGTTTGAGAAATTTATTCATGACTAGAATCAATTGAGGTTTGGCTTTAATTAGGTTCGTTGTTGAACTTTAGTCATAATACGGTGCGCTGAAGCGCAACTATGAACTATTTCTTGACTGTTAATTTTATTGATACTAACTTATTTTTTCTATTTTATGTTGATTTATTATGGGGATGAACTAAATTCCATCGGAGTCCAATCACCAGAAATAATAAAACTTGCCCAGTAGAAGGGATGTTGATAGTTTTCACTCTTGAGCATTTCTAGTTGAATTTGCCGTAAGGCTTCACTGCGTCCTTCTCCTTTTATCAATCGTCCATAATAAGCTACCATTAAATCTTTAGTTGCTTGATCAGAAACGTTCCAAAGGCTAATTAATTGGCTTTCTGCCCCAGCAATGACAAAGGCTCGACGCAGACCATAAATCCCTTCACCTACGCTAATATCCCCTAAACCTGTCTTAGAACCAGATAAAACTACTAATTTTGTTCCCACTAGATTGAGTCCAGTAATCTCCAAAGCAGTTAAAACCCCATCATCTCCTGCACTTTGACCGATTGTAACTCCTGCTAAAATTAACCCAGAACGCAATAAAGGATTCTCAATAACATTGCGTTCACCCTGTAGGGGCGAATTGCGTTCGCCCGGATTACGTTCTGGTTTAATAAAAAAACTATGAGTAGCGATGTGGAGAATATGCGGTTTTTTCGCTTGTTTGACGGCGTTTTCTGTGGCTTGAGAACCAGTTAAAACAGTGGCTTGAGGTAAGATATTTTTAATCGCTTTAGCTTCTTCCTCTGTACCCGGAAGACCGGGAAAAGTAAACTCAGACAGAATGAGAGCGACTTTTTTCCCTGCTTTACCGTAGAAAGGATCAGCTACAATAAGCGGAGATTGTTGACTGGCAAATTTATCTTTAAGGCGCAGTAAATCCCGTCCAGAAGTGAGGTAAGTAATATGATAATTTTCCACTAAGTATTGATTATTTTCATCTACTAAAGCTTCAAAGGGAATTAAATTAAGTGCAGCATCAGGAGAAAGCAGAATTGTTTTAGTATTGCCTAATAA
>NZ_SFBO01000137.1:0-12045 GCF_007095705.1 Microcystis sp. Msp_OC_L_20101000_S702 | reverse complement strand
TTACGTTTGTTAATTGGTCAACGACTCGAAGAAATGAACAAAGAGGTAATTGCTTCAATTGTTGGACGAGGTTATATCCTGGATGCTCTATCTGTAGTTGGTATTTAGAGAATTGGTATTAGGAACTCCTGCCAGTTTCTGGATAGAGCGCGAAAGACTTTATCGGGAATATTTAGCGAGAAAAAATGAGAATCAAAGATTAAAAGGTTATTTAGGCTGGTTAAAACAAATTCCTTATCGCCAGATGACTGAATTAGGCTGGCTCAAGTTTGATGAGGATAAAATAGAGCAATTACGGGAGAGTTTGAATTTTTTTGCCGTTGTTTCCCCTGAGCAATGGGAGGAGATTTGGGGGAGAAATTTATCGATTGATTTTAGAAAGTCTCAAGCATTTGATAGCGATCGAGGGGCAATAACGGCATGGTTGCGTCAAGGAGAAATAGAAGCATCGAAAATTAATTGTGCTGATTACAACGAGTTGAAATTCAGAGATGCCTTGCGACAAATTCGTTCGTTAACTATTAAGTCTATCGAGGTATTTCAACCGCAAATGATCGAGCTTTGTGCGGCAGCGGGAGTTGCCTTGGTTTTTGTTCCTGAACTTCCGAAAACAAGGGTACACGGTGCTACCCGTTGGTTAGGTTCTCAGAGAGCTTTAATTCAATTGAGTGATCGATACAAAACAAATGATCATTTTTGGTTTTCTTTTTTTCATGAAGCTGGTCATATTTTATTACATGGGAAACGAATTTTATTTTTAGAGGGGCAAGATAAAGATATTCGAGATAAAATTCAAGAAAAAGAGGCGGATATTTTTGCGGCTAATTTCTTAATTGCTCCCAGAGATTGGCAGAGATTTATCGCCAATAATTCTCTCAGTAAAAAAGCTATTAATCAATTTGCCGAACAACTAGGAATACACCGTGGTATTATTGTGGGTAGAATGCAACATGAGCAAATTATTTCTTATCAAAACTGCAATGATCTCAAGGACAAATATTGTCTAAATACGCAAGATTCCTTTTTGGTATTGACGAGCGACTCCCCAAAAGGAAAACTTCCTATCTCACCCTTGAGATAAATGCTGTAAGCGGAGATTACTATGGATAAATTTGGCAATAAGTGACAAAATTGCGATAAAATCAAAAAAAGTCAGGGAGAGGATAGCTATGCTCGATCTTGCGAAATTAGCGGCAAAAATGCCAGGAATCAGTCAACATTTTCAACAGGAAGTGACAGCTAGTCGCGAGCGCGTGCAACGGGCTAAAATTCTTTTAGAACAAGCTCAACAGCAACAGGAAAAACTGCTAGAACTCTATCATAACTGGCACGATCGCCTAATTTTCTCCGTCGCGCTACCGATCGAACCTCTCGACACCCGCGTTACTATCCTTCCCGCTCCCGAAAGTCATAGCGTTTTTGCCACGGATGGTTCCCAAATTGCCCCTTCTCACCACGAAATCGCCTACTGTTATCTAATTAATATCGGTAGGATTATGTTGCACTATGGTCAAAATTTGCACCCGCTCCTCGATAGCATTCCCGAAGTCTATTACAAATCAGAAGACCTCTACATTTCTAAACAGTGGGGTATTCGCGTGGATGAGTGGATGAGTTATCGTCGGACGGTATTAGAAAGCCAAATGTTAGCAGAAATGGCTACCCGTTGGGTAAAACCCCCTGGAGCCCATTATGAACCAAATTTAGCCCTCGTGGATGGTT
Source organism: Microcystis sp. Msp_OC_L_20101000_S702 (assembly GCF_007095705.1). Classification (NCBI taxonomy): domain Bacteria; kingdom Bacillati; phylum Cyanobacteriota; class Cyanophyceae; order Chroococcales; family Microcystaceae; genus Microcystis; species Microcystis sp. Msp_OC_L_20101000_S702. The sequence goes on along the minus strand of NZ_SFBO01000137.1, from coordinate 10,323 downwards.
CTTTGATCTATTGGTTTATCGATAGTCTCCCCCCGGAAGCAAAAGATTTAATTTTGCCACCGATTTTTCAGTCTTGGGACGATTTAAAATCAGCTAGAATCCCGCTTATGGGTTATATTAGTGCTTCTCGTAGCACGGAAAGCTTAAATTTCCTCCGTTTACAATCTTGTCCCCATGATACTCCCAATTGCTTGATCAATTGCGGTGATTTAGACCCAGAAAAAACCCCTTGTCGCGTTGTCGATCCTCTCCGGGATGCTTCTCTCTGGGGTTATTTATTGGAACCGGGGCAAAGAAGTCCTTTTTGGCGCAGTTCTTTGAAAATACTCGATCTTTATGGGGATGAGCATCGCATTTACTTCTGTTATCTCCATGTGGGGACGGAAATCGCTAGGGTAGAGGTTCCTGCTTGGGTGGTGGAGGAGCGAGAATTACTCGATCGCTCTTTGAGTATTTTACTGGCCCAGGTGTTAAAAGGTTATGGTTATCCGATCGCCTTAGCGGAAGCGCACAATTTAGCGGTGATTAAAGGTGGCGATCGCTTGCGTTTTTTTGCCCTTTTGGAACAACAGATGATTAAAGTCGGTTTACAGGATGTGGGAACATCTTATAAGGAAGCGAGAAAACGCAGTAGTATCGCTTGATAGTAAATCTGTTGAGTATAGGCTACATATCAGGACAGGCAAAAGGCAATAGGTAAGAGGCAAAAGAGGGAATAAATAATCAGTCTTTAATAACCGGATTTAGTATCACTGATAACTGATAACTGATCACTGATAACTGAAAAAGGTGGGTAATTCCCACCTTAAACTTGATTTTTGCCGAATTTTTCTAGCGACTGCTACGATCTTGGTCTAAGACGCTGACGGGGAAATTATTATAACTAACGTGATGTTTGCTAGTTTTTTGAATTTCTTCTTTAATTTGATCTAGATCAACATAGCGATCGGCTACATTAATTAAACTATCACTGGTCATTGATCGCAAACTAACCACTTCCACTCGCGCACCACGGTAACTGACGGAATCGGCAGCATAGGCCAAATCCCCATCACCACTGACAATTACTGCGGTATCATAGGAACCCACTAGCGCCATTAAATCTACGGCAATTTCCACGTCGAGATTGGCTTTTTTGGAACCATCGGGTAATTGTACCAGATCTTTAGCGATGACTCGATAACCGTTGCGACGCATCCAGAGGAGGAATCCCTGCTGTTTTTCGTTAGTGCGATCAACTCCAGTATAAAAGAAGGCGCGCAAGAGACGAGAACCGGCAGTTAAACGACAAAGTAATTTGGTGTAGTCAATTTCGATACCTAATTGCAGAGCCGCATAAAATAAATTAGAACCATCGATGAAAATCGCCACACGGCCGCGATTTTCTAGCACTTGTTCAGGGGTGAAGACTGGGGCTGTATCATAATCATCAAACATTTTATTTTTCCTCGTTTGTTTGTTAAAAGTTTAGTGTTGGGTGTTTGCCAGTTGTATCCGAAAGGACAACAGACCTTAAAAAATAGAGTTATCAAAAAATTCCTTTAGGAATCGTTTAACGGCAGTTCTAGTTTAGAAAAGATCGGTTCAGGTGTTCCTAGTTGTGGATTTGTGGGTAATCCCCATTGACAGTGTTGGAAAAAAGAGACACTATCAGGGAAGTTTTCCCCATCCTCCGACCTGAAAGTATTAAAATCAATAACAAAACCTAGTTGTTGATAAATTTTACTGCTCAAGGTCGGTATTATCGGTGAGAGTAGGTAGGCAGAGAGTCTTACTGATTCCAAAACTGCGTAGAGGACTTGTTCTACTGCTGCTTGTTGTTTCTGTTTAAATAAACTCCAGGGCGCACTCTCATCGATAAACTTGTTACTAGCGCGAATCAACGCTAATATTTCCTCACAGGCTTGATTAAATTGTAGCGCATTGTACTTCTGTTCAACAATGCCCCCTAGATTGATCCCCATATTCTTAAGACGATTATCGTTGGGGATATCTACGCCAGTCAACTGGGGGGGGATATTTTGGCAGTATTTTTTAACCATGCCTAGGGTGCGATTGAGGAGGTTGCCTAAATCGTTGGCTAAATCTGCGTTAAGAATATTAACAAATCTGGTTTCCTGAAAATCGCCATCCTGTCCTAATTCAATCTCTTTAACGAAATAGTAACGGACGGCATCGGCCCCATAGCGATCAACCAAATCGAAGGGATCGAGGGTATTACCGAGACTTTTGCCCATTTTCCGCCCGTCTTTGGTCAAAAAGCCGTGGCCGAAGACTCTTTTAGGCAAGGGTAAACCCGCCGACATTAGCATAGCCGGCCAATAAATGGCATGGAATCTTAATATATCTTTACCGATCAGATGCAGATCGATCGGCCACCATTTGGCCAAGGCATTTTCTAGGGTGGGTTCGTCTTCGGGGTCGAGAAGGGCGGTAACATAGCCAAGAAGGGCATCAAACCAAACGTAGATGGTATGCTTACCATCGTGGGGAATGGGAAACCCCCAAGCCACATTAACCCTAGAGATGGAGAAGTCCTGTAGTCCTTGGTTGACAAAGTTGAGAACCTCATTACGTCGGCTTTCCGGTTGAATAAAATCGGGTTGTTCTTGGTAAAGTTGTTCTAGTTGCGTCTGATATTTAGAGAGACGGAAAAAATAGTTTTCCTCGTCGCGCCATTCGGCGGCCAGATTAGTATGAATGGGACAACAGCCATTATCTAACAGTTCTCTTTTTTCCTTAAATTCTTCACAGGCGACGCAATACCAACCCTGTTGGCGATCGAGATAGATATCGCCCTTTTCCCAGACTCTTTCAAAAAATTCGTTAACAATTGCCTGATGACGGGGGGCCGTGGTGCGACTAAAGCGATCATACTGGATCTGTAGCTTAGCCCAGAGATTGGCAAAACTGGTGGCAATGCGATCGCAGTGTTCCTGGGGATTGAGTCCTTTGGCTGCCGCAGTCCGTTCGATTTTCTGTCCGTGTTCGTCGGTTCCTGTAATCAGGAGGACAGAATTGCCCTGTAACCGCTGCCATCGTGCCATAACATCCGCTACGATCGTCGTGTAAGCACTACCGATGTGGGGGATATCGTTGACATAATAAAGAGGTGTTGTTAAAGCAAATGTTTTTCGCTCATTCAAATCATTCATGAAATTTATTTTTTTAAATAGACGAGGCTGCCCCAAGGCTGATCCGTAGATGATTGGGAGACAATCCCTATGTTTTATGATCCTCTAATTCTGTTTTATCCTTTAGTTGTGATCTAAGTCAATAAAAACAATCTTAAGGCCGATTTTTTTTTCCATGAAGCTGCTTACCCCCCTATCCACCTCTCGTTTAATTCTTGATACCACGCGCACGAGTCTGTTTACCGTCGGTCAAGAAAATCTACCCGGCCAAGGAGTGGCGATCGTGGTAAGTAACCATCGCAGCTTTTTGGACGCGCCGATCTTAATTCAAGCTTTGGGCAAAACTCTCCCGATCGCCTGTCATCACTACATGGGAAAAACGCCGCTTTTGCGGGAATTAATCGGAGAATTGGGCTGTTTTCCCTTTGATACTCCCGAAAAGCGCCACCAGACTTTTTTTCGGCAAGCAACGGATTTTTTACAGTCCGGACGATGGATCGGTTTATTTCCAGAAGGTGGATCGCCGATGTTAAATTTGACTGCTCCTCGTCAAATTAGCCGTTTTCAAAGCGGATTTGCCCATTTAGCCTTGGGTTGTCCCGTGGAGAATCTATCGGTCTTACCTGTGGCTATTCTCTCCGAGTCGGAAACTGTTATTAGTCCTTTTCCCGTGCGTTTGCTGCGCTTATTAGATACCACAGAACCTTTATTCGATCAAGATGGTTGGCATCCCGTTGTCTTTTATCATCGTGTCAAGGTGGCGATCGGTCGTCCCTATGGAATTACTGAAAGCGATCGCTCAGATTATCAAGGTAAACAAGGAAAAAAAGCCCTTAATCGTTTAATTGGTCATTGTCAGTCGGAAATTGGCGATTTATTGCTGAAAGGGTAAGTCAGGAGGCAGTCGGCAGCTTTTTTCTTCCCACTTCCTAACTCATAATTCATAATTGATACTCCTTTTTCTTATTGCGCCAATATTCTGACTAGCTCTGCTTTCTTCATCTTGCTTAAACCAACGATTCCCTTTTCTTTGGCTAGAGTCTTTAATTCAGAAACAGTCTTGAGTTTGAGAGTTTCTTCTGAAAACTCCTCAATCACTGCATCTTGTTGAGATTGAGGAGTGAGATAAAAGACAGTTTTGAGTAAATCTAATCCCTTCCCTTTTGTAATTCCACACTTGAGGGCAACAATTGAATCTAAACTCTTCCAGAATTGACGGGGAGCTTCATCAATCCTAGCAGTAGCAGTAGCTAATTTAACTGTTTTCAGTGGGCTATTCGGTTGTTCAATTAAGAACTGTAAAGCAGATTTAATTTCTTCTCTTGAAGCTGTTGAAAGATTTAGTTTTGGGGTTTCTTCTCTTGCCAAAACTCTGGATATATTCCTAGCATCTTCTGTTCCATCGGCAATAATACACCAAATTCTTTCTAGTCCAGCCCTTTCAGCCACAGCATAAACAAATGAGTTGCCGATAACTTCATAGCGATCCTCTGATAGTTCTTTCACGATTACAGGCAGCCAATTGCGTCCACCTGTCTGCTGTAATAGTTTAGCAGTAGCTTCAATTAAAAAACTATCAGCATCGGTCCCATTGGTAATTTCTATTTCATCTAAGTAGAGATACTTCAAAGTACCAATATCGGTATATTCCATCATTGTAAAAAATACTCCTTTGCTAAGTCTTTGTAATAGTCATAAGCGGAACGATTTTTATAAACGGCTGGCACGCGAGCGAAAGCAGCACTGGCTATAATAGCGTATTCTGGCAGGTGATGAATATGTAAATCTTTTTTGGCATTAGTATATCTGGGATAAAAATAGTGTACAAGGTTTTTGTCATTTTTTAGTATTTGATTAATTTCTTTTTGGGCAAGCTGTAACTGTGGTTGAGTAATCTTCTCACCGTTGAAAAAAATTGGTAAGGCTATGGGAGTCCCATCTTTTTTTAATTTTTGCATTTCCGGCAGAAACTCCTTGATGGCAGTGGCTGCATTATTAAGGGAGAATGAATTGTTATGTTTTGTGGGTAAGAGGACAACATCGGCAGCATAAACAGCCAGCCGGCTAGTAAATCGCCAATTGGGAGCTGCATCTATAAAAATGTAATCATATTCATATCTAGCTAAGTCTAATTTTCTATGGAGAGTGGATATTGTCATTTTAGCATTATACTCCAATTCCACATACCCTGCTATTTTAGGATCAGCAGGAACAACATCGAAGGTAATTTGTCCTTTTGGATTCTTAAAAATATAGGGAATAATCACTGATTTTAGATCAATATTGCGATCAGTTAAAGCCTTTTCTAGTAGTCCATCTTGTGGTTTTATATTTAGGAGAGAGCTAGTTAAATCTCGTTGATTAAAATCAAAGTCTAAAACTAGAACTTTTTTACCTAAAAGGGCAAGGAAAGCTGCAAGATTTACGGTTGTGGTGGTTTTGCCTATACCGCCTTTATTGTTGTAAACAGTAACCGTTAGTGCTTTGGGAGTGCTGTCAATTTTTGTCTTGATCAGAGCTATAGTATCATCAATGTTCTCAGGAGTTAGCTCTATGCAAGTAGTAGCAGGAAAAATGGTTTTACCATGTTTTCTAAATAACTGGATGTGTGAACTATTATTGATAATTCCCCATTGGGCTGCTTTACAGTTATTCCCTAATAACTGACGCTTTAACTGATTGACAGTTGCCTTATAACTTGGACTATTTTCAGTTAGGTTAATATCTCTACCCTTTAACTCTATCAGCAGAAAAGGATTACTCTTTGTCTGCAAAAAAATATCGTTTTCTAGGTTTCTCCGAGTGGCAAAGTCGGTAATCCCACCGCCTCCCGTGTCGTACTGTGGGATTATCTCCGTGGTTGAAAATCCTAAATATGATATCAGGTAACGTGCAAAGTTGGTGCTAACGATCGCTTCCGACGCATCTTGAGGCAAATGCTGAAGATAAGATTTGAGACTTTTTACTTTGGGGGTGTTATCTTTCATTTGAGTTCACAAACTATAGACTAAAGTTAATGAATTACTGTTTTTTTGAGTATAACACCCCATTTCCTCAACCCCTAACCCATTATGGAAAAATTAACTAATCTCGATCGCATTGCTGAAGAAATTTTAGGTTCAATTCCAACAGAAACGGTTATCATTGCCGAATTTGACGGTGATAGTATTTATTATCGGGCGGGTGCGGGTAAAAATACCCAGGCAATTGTCGGCAAAAGGGGTGATATTGCCACGTCGGGATTGTGTACGGTGGTTTACCGGGATAGTTGTCCGGTGGTGGTGGGACAAACCCTAGGAGATAATCGCATTCGTCAGGATATAGCGGTGGCTTTGGGGATAAAAACGGCTTTAGCTGTGCCAATTAGGGTTAATAATCGGTTATTTGGTGCAGTAATGCTTTTAAATCGTCTCGATGGTCAGGAATTGACCGATCGAGATAGTTTGTTAGTGGAGGAATATCTGAACTCGCTATTCAGAAATGAGGGATAGAAGCGGTTGGGTAATCCAGTTGAATGCTACGGCGATTTGATGGTTAAGGGTGGGCAGACGGTAGAGATAGACTAAGCGACGGGTAAGATGGGCAAGGGGACCGGCTAATTCTAGTCCTAAACCGCTAATCGTAGCCTCATCGATGCCGAGGGTCAACATTTCGCCTAAAGGTTGATAACGGAAGGGTAAAGCCGGTTTATCGTGGAAACTCGCCCAAATATTCCAAGCGCAGTAGTCGGACTGTTGAAGGGCGACCTGGGCCGTGGCAGCGTATGGTTTATCCTCTTGATCGCGACTATCGGCCGCATCGCCGATCGCGTAGATGCTGGGGTTTTCGACAGTTTGTAAATATTGATTAACTTTTAGTAATTTGCGCTCACTATGTGCTATTGGCAAATTAGCGATCAGTGGGGAGGCGATCGGACTAACGGTCCAGAGAATTAGATCAACGGGGATATTGTCGATCTGTCCTTTGTAGTCAAGGGAGAGGCGATCCGCTTGGATGTCGGCGACGGTGGTTTCGAGGTCTAACCAAACTAGACGTTTTTCTAGGGCTTTTTTGGCGGTGTCGCGGTTAAATTGGGTTGAAGGGCCAAGTATATCGCTATTTCTTTCGATCAGACGAATTCTTCCCCTTTCTCCGAGGCGATCGGCCAGCTTACAGGCTAATTCTACGCCGCTATAACCGCCCCCGATAATGGCGACCCGAATTTTATCGCGATCGGATTGTTCTAGGGTTTTGAGTCGATCCCGAAGACGATAGGCATCCTCGAGACTACGAAAGGGGATAGCGTGGGTTCTGGCCCCGGGTAGGAAGTCAAGGGAAGATTGACCACCGAGGGCGATCACGAGGCGGTCATAGCATATATCGTTTTTATTGTCAAGGGTTATTTTATGATTATTAACATCGATCGCCGTGACGGTTCCCTGTTGGAAGTCAACGGGGGTATTAGCGAGCAATTCGCTGAAAGGGGGAGCTATTTCCCAGGATTGTAGTTCTGAGGTGACTAATTCGTAGAGAAGGGGAGAAAATAAAAAGTGATCGCTTTTATCAATTAAGGTAATTTGGGGAGGGTGTTGATCAGGCCAAGGCAATTGACTCAAACGCAAAGCAGTATAGAGTCCACCAAAACCACCACCGAGAATACAAATTTTTGGGCTTGAGTCAGTCATATCGATCGCTGAGGGTTTTGTTTCTTATTTTGACACTCCCTGCCATAAAATGGACGGGGAAACTTAAACCCAAATTTTCGGTAAACCAGGAAAGAAAAATAGTTTTTATTTATCTACCCAGCCAAATCGTCAGCAAAGCCAAAATTGTAGCCAGAAAAAGGATATGATTCATCCAATCATCGAAAGACCAATTTTTAAACATAATTTAGTTCCTTAAAATCGAGGCTTACTGCTCAACAGCTTACCTTAATTTCTAATAGAAGTGCTATCGGGTGCAGCCGGTTGACCCGGGCAATCTATTAAGATTAGTTAAGGGCAGTAAAGGAATCGTTAAATCAATCATAAATTGTCATAGTCCATTTCCTCCAGAGCCTAGCATAGAGGGGAAGCCTCCTTTATACCCAGGTAATTGCATGAATGGACTACAACAACAGATTATCAGTCTTGATCGGAAAGTCGATCATCTACAGGATATTGTCGAGAGCCTCAGCCGGCAAATTGCTATCCTAGCTGGGGATAAATCGAGTCGTTCTCCGCGTGAATCTTTGGAAATGGTCGGTTTTTCCGAGTTATCCGATAATAGCCTCTACGATCATAAAGATATTCTCCGAGATCACGGTGGCAAACAATCCCCGGCTGTCAATGGAGAAAATTCTTTTTCCGATGAAATCCAAATTCGCCGATTAACGGCACAATTGACGGCGGCCTACAATCGCATTGCAGCTCTCGAAGAACAATTACTCAGCTATCGCATCCATTCCTAGTTAATTTCTGCCCAGAGGATTGGGTAAACCGGGTGAGGTGGGATTAGTCGGCAAATTGGGCAAAGGATTGCTATTTTCCAGGGTGGGATTGTTAGCCTCCCCCGATAGAGTCGCTAAAGCCACGCGATCGCCGCCCACCTGTCGCAGCAGGTCTAAAACCCCTACCACTTCGTTATAACTGGCATTTCTGGAGGCATTCAGTACCATCAATCCATTGGGACTATATTGATGATAATTCTTGATTGCCTCGAATAACTGGGGGCGAGTCACCATCTGCTTTTCGACGTAGAGTTGTCCGAAATCATCGAGACTAACCACCAACATTTCCCGCATCGGGGTGGTGGCGGTACTAGCTTTCGGTAAATCAAGACTGATAGCCTGTTGGCGAGATAATCCCACTGCACCGAGAATAAAGAAGGTGAGAATACAGAAAATTACATCGATCAAGGGAATGATATTAACTTGCACATCCTCTTGAATGCGGTGTTGATCATGCCATAATTTCAGGGGACGAGCCGTAATATGGCTACTTTTGGGCTTTTTGTGGTTAAGAGATTTAGTTTCGGCCATGGGTTATAAGGGGGAGACTTAGCGATCGAGGGGTTTTTCTAGGTTAGCACTGAGGGAGTATTGTTGGTCTTCTCCATCTAGCCAACGTTGACGGTAGATAATTTCTAAATCACTGCCGGCCTTGCGAAAAATTCTAGCTTGATTGAACCAGAGTCCCTGAAAAATGCGATAGAAAGCGAGGCTAAAGATAGCGACAATTAAGCCGGTAGCGGTGGAAATTAAAGCTTCACTAATACCTAAAGTTACTCCGGCTGTGGAGGAAGTTCCCAGGTCACTCAGTTGAATATTGGCCAAAGAGGTAATTAAACCGAGTACCGTCCCTAATAATCCTAGCAGGGGAGAAAGGGCGATGACTGCCTCAAGGATTTTATCGCCCCGTTTCATTAGGGATAATTGTTCATCGGCAGCCGATTCGAGGGCAAAGTGAAAAACCTCTGGATCTGGATTTTCTAAGCGCAGGGGTGCGTAGAGATAGCTACCGATGGGGTGATTGCGGGAATCCCTAGCGACTTTTGCCGCTAAGTCCCAGTTACGGGTGGCCGATTCCATAATCCGATTTAAAATCTGGCCTTCACTGAGGAGGGTGCGACTCCAAAACCAAATTCGTTCGATAATAGTGCTAAGAGCTAAAATAGACAGAAAAAGCAGCGGCCACATGGCCACTCCGCCTTTTTGGATTAAATCAGTTATACTCACGAGTTGTTTTGTTCCTCCAATACCGGGCGATCGGGTAATGATTATAGTTTAAGGATTATAGTTTAAGATCTAGCTTAATCGATTGACATTTATAGTTCTCACGCTGACTTACAATACAGGATGATATGGGGCTTTTCAAGGGGCCAGAAGATATCAGAAAAGGGATTGCCCTGACTCTATTTGAACCTAATTGGCTCTTCTAGGTTCTGTGTGATAAGTTTAACCGATATAGGATAGATCAATCTTTGTGTCCTCTGTGTCTGGAGTGGTTCCTTCCACTCCCTCGTCAGCAGGACTGTATTTGGTGAATACATTTTACCCACCAAACCTAAGAGAGCCCCTAATTCGGGTCAGAGAAGTCTAAACCACGGTTATCTAATAGTTAGTAAAAGTATAGTCAAATATAGACAGACTGAATTCCATTTCAGAAATTCCCTTCACTTTTACTTCGAGAGATTAATTCTCCTTGGGTGAACTACGCACCTCTCTATCCCA
>NZ_SFBO01000136.1:0-14608 GCF_007095705.1 Microcystis sp. Msp_OC_L_20101000_S702 | reverse complement strand
AGCGTTAGATTTATTGGGAGTTTCCCTGATTTGTACCCAGTAACGGGGCGGCGGAAATTCTCTTAATCCCTCCTACAGCATAGGTTATGGCTTTTTGTCAACGGGGAAGTCCAGGAATAAATCTTCCCAGAGGGACGGGTCATCTTTAGCGAAGCGAAACTGCTGCCAGTTCGTCACCACTACAAACGAGTCATTGGTGAGAGTAAGGTTTTCTCGGAAGTCGCTCGGTTCGTAAAGCTCAAAATTGAAGCGCTCTCGCCACCGCACACCGGGGGGCATGAATAGGGGTTTATTGATGTCAGCTTCGCCACCCAATTTAACAGCATCTAGGATTCTTTTCTGGACTTCTTTACCCGGCGTGACGATGAGAAAGCGACGGCTAAACAATCCGGGGCGTTCATCGTTGAGCGCGTTGAAATAGTGCCACACTAGCAGGGCATTAAGCACCCAAGTCTTACCGCTCCCCGTCGCCATTTTGAGACAGTATTTAGGGAAGGTAATAGGAGCGAGTTCATCCTGTAGTGTCTTTGACCGTGACGCTTCTGCTACACGGGGATGTCCAGGTGCGAACTCTTGATAGAGTTGGTAGGGGTTTTGGATGCCGAGAATTTCGTGACAGTAGATGATGGTTTCGATCGCCTGTCGCTGGCAAGGATGAAAGTTAGCGCCGTCCCGTTCCTCTTCAAACCAATAGCGGAGCAGTTCCTCGGTGGTTGAGGTAACGCCGGCCCAGCCCGTATTTCTCCACCCCTCTACATCCCCCTGTAAAAGGGTGGGAATGAGCATTCCTATAGTCTTGGCCTGGCCTTTAACTGGCATGGTGTTTGCTGCGGGGAGATGATTCTTTAATAGTATATCTGGACTTCCCCGTTGACAAAAGGGCATAACCTGTGCTTGTGGTAGCTATACCATACATCTAATTTAATTAGATACCAATTCTCCAAAGTCTGACTACAGAAGTTTAATCCCCCTAAATCCCCCTTAAAAAGGGGAACTTAAAGGGGGATTTAAATTCGATGTGTAGTTTTCATTTAGAGAAATGGTATTAGATGCTATTCTGCCTAAAAGCCGGGGGAAGCTGTGGCGGATCCCTTGCCCTTTGATCGCTCGTTTTTTCTTGATGGTCGATTTTTTGCCTTGACTGCTATCATCAAGAGAAAACAAACGATAGAAACAATAATGGGAGGGACTTTCAGTTAATTATTTATTAGTAGTTGATAATCTTCAAAAATGTTGCTGTACAAGGATCGACTTAAGACTTTTGCAAGAGGTCTAATTTCGCCGAAAAAATGGGTCATTTTTGCAAAACTTCCCAAGGCTGCACCTGGTGACACGAACCTTCTGTTTACGCCGACACTTAGGTTGGTAGCCCATTTTGTTGTAGATCAGGTTTGTTCAGAACGCGAAGGCATTGACCAACTCTTGATTTTACCCAAAGTGACGGGCATCTGAAGCACTACATCCAAGGTAAATAGAAAAACCTTGCGTCCCCGACTACTCCTTTCTGGGTCAGAGAACTCTAGCTTGATATCCCAACAGTCACTGTTTCGCCGACAGAAGGGGCTTTTTTCGACTTCTATAGTGTCGAGTTGACGACGCTCGGCGATCGCTTTCGCAAAGACGGAAGCTGCTTGGAAGATGTTGGTGGCGGCGAAGTTGAGGGCGCGATCGCGCGAAGTCTGACCCACATTGCGTAGATCATTGTAGACTCGGTTGAGGAACGAAGTCAGAGCTTGTTGGATGAGGGGTGCTTGGGCTTCGTCCACCTGACGAGAGATCGCCACCATCGCCGCGTTGACCAGGGTATTCACTTTCCAGCCGTACATTCCTCGGATATCATGTACCTTCACGACGGGCACAACCTGACCAGAGAATAGTTCAACTGTGCGGTTAGTTTGTCGGGCGGGGATGCTAATTCGTTCTACAAATTCATCACTGCTTTCTTGTTCCAGTTGACCTACTAACATCAGCACAAACATCTCGTAGATCTGGTCTGAAAACGCTCCTGTTGGCTCTAGGACATAGATCGTGTCTCCATCCAGGCTCAACGTCCAGATCAACGAACGGCTTTCGTCTGGGTTGCGATCGAGGTGTTCAACCATCTGACGGGGATCGTAGGGGTCTGGCGGAACCAAGATGCTGTCCATTTCTACCGGAGCCATCCGTTCTTTGAAGGTATCAACACAGGTTTCATCGCCAAAGTCATAGCTCAAGGTTCCCAGAGCATAAACATGGCCCGAAAAAGCGGTACTAGCCTCCACCGTAGCCGGGTCAGCCGCCGCAGTTACCGCTACTTCGGCCGCCATTGGCGTAGCCGATTGCATTGTCATAGTAGAGTCTCCAACCGAACTTACTGCGATCGCAGTAATCCCAGCAGGAATACTCGACGTATCCCCTGCGATTGCCGTGCCATAGCCAGCCCATTCTGTGCGGGTCACTTGGTCGCCTGCAAAGGAAATGGTAACAGAAGGTTGTCCAAACAGCACCTTCATCGCCCCAGGGATATTCACAAAGCCGCGTAGACAGCGTTCTGGTTCTTCTACAACGTTTGGGTCACAGGGAATTGCCGTATTGAGCAGTGCAGTCCGCACGGCTTCAGCATCAACGGGTTTGCCCTGTTGCACTTGCAAACTCATTAACAGCGCCGCAATACCCGTCATCACCGGAGCCGCCATACTGGTTCCTGTCAAACGCACGGGTTTTTCAGTGCAAGGTTGCGCCCCTAAAATATCTTCACCGGGAGCAAGGATACCCTCTTCTCCATTATTGCCGCCCCAGTTACTAAAGTGGCAGGGCGTACCATCAACCTTTGCTGCTCCCACTGCCAAAGTTCCCGGCAGCACAGCAGGCATACACCAGCATTCGCCTAAATTGTTCCCCGTCGGCGAGACGATCAAGATATTGTTATCAATACATTTTTTAATCGCTTTAACTAGGATTTCTTCCCCTTCTCCGGTTTGGGTGGGGCGACAAAAAGCGCAGTGGATAATATTTGCACCCAACTCTAAGGCTAAGTCGAAGGCACGGGCTAAATTGAGGGGAGACAGCACCTCGTTATAGCCACTCAGAGCTATACCATTGTCGCTCGTAACTACGGCATCGTGAGGCATATTGATGACTCGGCAGTTGGGAGCAATGCCAAAAACAGGGCTATGTTCTTGACCCACGATGGTACTGGTGATATGACAGGCATGGTCATTGAGTTCAACACGATTTATGGTGTTGGGTATAGCACTTTCAAGAGCCTCTTGTTTCGCTTTGCCCTTTAGCCCCTGGTCTCGGATGGCTTGGAAGGTGGCGTAATCTTCTGGGCTGATGGGAGGTGCTGGTTCGTGCCAGTAGGGAAACACCTTAGAAACATTGGCTCCAGCAAAACAGGATAATGTGTGGTCTGGGTTGCCATCTAGAATTACAATCGTGATCCGAGGATCGCCTAATGTTTGGTTGTGAAGTTCAGCCAGTCCGGGAATGCGATCGTCCAGGTCATGGGGATGGAGTGCGATCGATAGTTGGGTTGCAGAACTCTCAACTTCACTGGCCCAAACCCCTGCTGATTTTTCTCCCTCAGCGACACTGGATGAATCTGGAGTCTGGGCGATCGCATCTGAAGCCGTCAATTCAACAGCCTCAGCCTCCGTCTCTTCAACTTGCTCTGAGGTATTTTCAGGACTTTCTCCTATCTCAGCCGAGGCAATTTCTGCCACTAACCCAACTGACTCAAGCTGATTTCCCAATATTTCTGTTTGACCAGGCTCAGGTTCACCAGAATCAGGCTCAAGCTCCATTCCAGCCAATCCTGTGTCACTGGCTGAGACAGTTGCCTCAGCAGGTTCTTCTGAGCCATCCACCTCCATCGACTCCAGCCCACTTGCTTCAACATTGCTGTTAGGCAACGAGCCGAGCAGAAATTCCCCGACAGCCGACTCTTCCACATAATTTAAACCAACTGTTTGCCCAAAAGCATCGCTATCACCTCCCCCAATCGCGCAGGGAGCTAATCCCATATTCGTCGCCACTAGGTAGAGATTTTGCTGTAATACTCCAACGTGCTTCAGCACTAACGCATAAGCTACAGAGCGATATCTACGGAATAGTCTACCAAATCGGGCTGTAATTACTAGAAGTACCTGTGGTGTTCCTAATCCGTTTAATTTTAATAAGTCTAGCAGACCATAGCCTGATAGAGCAAAAATGTCGTCTTGGGTGACAATAACCTGCTCTAGCTGGTGATTTAGTGCGTCGTAGTGGTAGATTCCTTGACTCAAGCCTTCACAAAGCCGTACTACTGGGTAAATTTCTAATTCATACATTGTCCCACCACTCGGATAAGGGCGACGGCTTAACTCCCCATAGTCAATATCTGCTTCAAAACTTAATTGTTCCCGCCAATTTTTCCCAAACCAATCTTCTGCGGAAAGCAATTCCTTAATACGGGCAGTGCGATAAAGTAGCTCTCCCAGTTGTTCAATAGTGATCGGATGGTTATCATCATATTGCCTAACGGATTTCCGTGTCTCGATCGCTTCCGTAAGGGTGGCATCATTACACATCAATGCTTGCAAGTTCGGACGTGGCAGCGACACAATTTTGTCGCTCATGGGTGGCTTTACTGCTGGGAAATCTGACCATTGTTCCAGATCATAGTCTATAACAGGGTAGTCATGGCGACCCAAGCGGCTGCGACTGTGGAACAGCAAGTTATGAAACTCCCAAAGCCGAAGCGAGGGGGGTTCGGGGTCAGCCGTCAGAAACCCCGTTGCCCACAGCAGGTTGAGAAACTGATAGGCGGTTTCTGCACCCAAGTACGGCGGTGGTGTCAGTGATCCTAAAGTTTGGGGCTGGGCCAGTTGAGCTAAGATCGCACTGGCTCGCCAGTCGAGGAGCTTGACCCGAAACTTCGACAGAGGGGACTCCAATACCATCGCGCCTTCGTAGGGATGCTGATAGGCAAAACGGGAGAGGCTGAGGCGGGTTTGTGTCCAGTAGGGTTCGGTGAGATTCAACTCGGCGGAATCCACCATCGGAATCACCACTGCTAGGGGTAACACGGCATAACTCAACCAACCTCGCTCATCCAATTGTTGTAGCATCTGCCCAAACTGTTCCCCGGCTGCCTGACCCTCGAGTTCGGCTAACCCTTGCACGAGTAATTCAGGGGTGGTGTTGCCTGCCTTGAGACTATCAAGAGCCATACCCATTCCGGGCGTTGTGGCAACGGTTAGCCAAGCATTCGGCTCAGATTCTGCTCCGTGCAGGGTATAACCGTCTTTAGTGCTGGTGACTTGGACAGCAGGGTTAAGGGAAATAGCAAAAGGGCAATTGTTCATATTGATGGATAATGGAGAACGATGATTGGGCAGTGAATCAATGACAGCAGCGATCGGTGAAATTATCAGAAATGGAATCTTATTTGATGTTAAGAATTGGGGTGGTGTAATGTCAGAAAGTTCTGATTTTTTTCAGACTGTTGAACGATTATTTGACGCGCTTGCTGAACGAGAAATTCGTTATGTTCTCGTTGGCGGGGTAGCTCTACTCAGCTATGTGGAGGGTCGCAATACTCAAGATATTGACCTGATCCTGGCTCGTGCCGATCTTGACACTTTACCAGAGATTGGTATCCAGAGTGAAGATAAAAATTTTCTTCGGGGAAGATTTGATGGGTTACAAGTTGACGTATTGTTAACCCAAAATAAGCTCTTCCGAAAAATATCGCAAGAGTTTGTAGCAGAGCAGATCTTTGGAAACCGAAAAGTTCGATGTGTCACAGTGGTAGGACTCCTAATTTTAAAGTGTTATGCCTTGCCATCTCTCTATCGTCAAGGACAATTTAGCCGGGCCAGCATTTATGAAAATGATATCCTTTTACTGTTGTTAAACTATTCTGTTGATTTAGATATAGTTCTTGACATTTTATCAGACCATTTGTTAACAAGTGATTTAAACGAGGTACGGAGCATTTTAGCAGATATTCAAAGACGGATTCAACGATTTTCAATTCAGCAGGAAGCACTAGAAGAAGAGTAGGGAAAGAGAAGAGCAGTTTTGAAGACGTTATTGCTAAGGTTAGCCAAGTATTCGGCTCAGATTCTGCTCCGTGCAGGGTATAGCCATCTTTAGTGTCGATGATTTGGACATCAGGGTTAAGGGAAATAGCAAAAGGACAATTGTTGATCATGATTAATAATAGGAAACGGTATTAAATAGGTGGAGTAATGAAAACAGCAATTGGTGAAATTTGTCTTAATTTTTATGGATTATTTGAGTTATCCAAACTCCCAAATTGCTAACGAGCGACCCACATTTAACTGTGCATTTTTACCAAAAGTAAAGGTTTTTTCCTGCTGTAATTGCTCTTTGAGAGTGCAAACAACCTTGCAAATTCGATAACGGCGAGCAACTTTCTGGCATACTTTGATCATAAAATTATGGGAATGATAGGTAGTAATATCTCCTACGCTAGATGAGTCATAGCCAAAAGATTGAAGGAGTAATGCTAACTCCTCCTGTTCCGATAAAGTCAATTCAAGATGAACTTCTGATATGTCATCAAATAAACAGGTTTCGGAAGTATCAAGGGTTTTTAGATAAGCAGCACGGTTAAAGCAACCATCACTGGTAAGTTTGATGTTTTTATAATCTAAATAATCCTGATGAAATTCCATCAACCATGAAGCAAAAGCTTCTCTCTCTACTGGGTTGATGGACAAATAATAAAACCAGGGAACTTTTCCAACTTCGGTTTGACGAACTTGCAAATCAGAAAGTATTTCTTTAGCTCCTAATAAGGGTCTAAGCTTTTCCTGTACAATATCCATCTCTCCTGCTTGTTGACTATTAAAACCAATACCAGAAAAACCTTCCCTCAACCCTTCAGCACCGCCGGGAGGAAAAAGCTCTAGATAGGAATGTTTTCCTCTGAGATAAATTCCCGTCCAACTTTCTGTATCAGTTTTTACAGTATCTCTGGATATTGTGCAGAATTCTTGGCTAATAAACTCTGATTTGGCAATTGAATCTAGGGTTTCTGCGTCGAGGGTAACATATAAATGGTTAAATTCTATTCCCATATTCTTAGGCAGTAAGCATAACTAAAGTAGAGACGGGGAGAGGGGGAGAAGACTAACTAAAATCTTCTCGTTTTTTAATATGCAACAAAGGTTTACATTCATCCCGTTGATTATAAAGAATACTAAAGTTTTCTAACCTGTCTTTTTCCAATTCCCGCTCTGTGACAGCTACTCCAGCATAAGTCATACAATCTTGACCCTGACAAAAGCTGTAGATTCTATCCCCTAAACTATTCAATAAGAAGTTCTTGGGTATCTCTTTAATATCCTCATAATGAAATATTATAACTGGCTCTTTTTTATGAAAAAAAGAAACTACCAAAAAAGTGGATTCTCTCAACAAATCATTGATCTTCTGGGAAAAATTATTCTGTACATACTGTTTCAAATATTTGCCTCGGTCTGAATTGGGGACTTCATATTGCTCTCCCGGACAAGTCGCCCATAACTCAAGATCGCTGTAGCCATTCAAGAAAAGATTAAACCCTATTAGAATAGTGCTTTTGAGTAATACCTGTAGGAGTTCAGGTGAATAGCTACCACCATCAAGTTGCAGTGCTGTTTTGACTAATTCTTCAGGCTCTTCTTCTGGGGCAAGATGCAGATATACTTTTAGACAAGAATCCTCATTTTTCGGTCTTAGGTCAATTCCGACTGTGTTGTCCTGTATTTTATGGGAGTCCAGGTGTAATGTGGCAAACTGCTCCAGCAAATTACGATTAAGTCGAACACCTACTGTACTTTCAATTTTATCCATAAACTTGACCGCATGGGTCAAAGACATTGGCCAAGTACGTCCTTGATCATTACAAACCTGAAAATCAATGGCGAATAATTGATCTTTTTCCACATTACATTTAGATTCAACACCACAAGTTTCTTCTATGCCAAGGACGGCTTCTTCAAACAGCGAAAGCATAAAGGTTGGCTCCACATCAAAAGCCTCTTGATGGCTCCGCAAAAACTGAAGACGACGGGCTTTGAGATGATTATTTGTCAGCATAGAAGTTAGGGTCATTTCCAGTAGGTTTGTTGTTGGGTTTTAGTCCCTTTATACCAATGGTAAGGGGATTGCCCCTACAGGTGCTGTGGCTGCGTAAGTCGTGTCCAATTGGGTACAATGAGAACTTAAAAACCCAATTAAAAGAAAACGAGGTAGATGAGAAAATCTTACCCAATCTAGGAAAAAGTTTGGAGTGCGACTCAACATCTTTAACCTCGTTTTCTCAAATAAACGAATACACTAAATCCGGTTGAGATAGGCTAATCAGTCGGATAGACCCTATCTCCACAGATTTGGTATAGGCTATCCTTACGCTTCGTCACCGTCAAACGCGCAGATAGTAACAGTAGCAGATGCTTCTGCACCATCGTAAGCGCAAATACAGGCACAGTGAGAGGCTTCTGCACCATCGTAAGCGCAAATACAGGCACAGTGAGAGGCTTCAAGACCATTACCACCGAGAGCTTCCTCAGAGAGTTCAGCTAAGTGGCTGGGGAGTTTACCACTGATGCCACGGATGACAGGTGCGCCTTGGTTGGGCAGAAGGTTTTTCTTATCCATTGGAGTAATCCTCATCTTGTTGTTTGCTTTGTTAACCCGTTAGGGGTGGGTCAGTCCCCTTCTTCTTTGGGAAGAAGCTTGGTGGGGCAAGGATATGTAGAGAAATCTGTCGCCCCTAAACTTTAAAAAACTTAAAAGGGGATGTTGGTCTGGTTCAATTCCTCTTCAGCTAGTGGCGCATCGAGCCATCCCAGCTTTACGGGTATGTCATAGAGCCGTCCCTGACCAAACCGCGTCCAAAAAGTTCGCATTCCTGGGATAATCACCTTGACCACATTCAAACCGATGTCCGGTCGCGTTTGGTCTAAGACCATCACCTCTAGTCCTGCTGTTTGGGCAGTTTTGACACAATTCATCACATCGGTGTGAATATCATCACTCCAACGTTTCGGGTAATCACTGGCAGTTTTCATGGGCACAGAGGGATCGGGCGCTAACCAAGGATGATTTTCCACTGTGACATTCAGCATCCAGTCCTTGGACTCGCCATCAAGCTTATCGTCCGGTATTTTGTCTAACTCTAATCCCACTTGACTGACTTCAGTTAGGGCGCGGAGAATCGCAATAGTCGGATCGAGGTGCGCTCCGAAGCCGATGGAGATCCGTTCTGAAGTACCCACCGTGCGCCGTGAAAACCCTGCAAAGGCTGGAATCCCTAGATCAGCAGTTACATCCAACACCCATAACTCCCGATTTTGTTGCTGATAGAATTGCTGTAAATCAACAAAATAGGGTTCATCAAAGGTACTCAGATCCACAGCAGGACGACGTATCCGGTTGTACCACCACATAGCGATACTGTCGCGCTCTACCAGTTCCAGAAATCCTTGCAGGATCGCCTCTTCTAAAGTATTACCCGCAGCATTACCGTTAGAATCTGCTTTACAGAAGCGCTGTTCTTCGGGCAAAGGATAACCGTAGTAGCAAAAGGCAGTAGGGACATATTTATGCTTCTGCTCCGTCAATGACCATACAGGTGTCCAGTCGATCGCTTGACTAACATCAAAACGGTTAGGAATCCAGCGATAAGCGGCGGCTGAACCCTGAGCATTTAACTCTTCCCGGTTGGCATATTGGGTGTCGCTAAAGTACAGCAATGACTCAGGATGTAAGGCTAAGTCTCCCAGTTCCGCCAGGGTTGCCCGTTTCCGGGGTTCATCTCCCTGAAAAATGCCCGAATAGCGTTCTATGGCTTCACACAACCCACTGGCACGGGATTGAATATCAGTTTTACCCTTACCAGAACTCTTGTGTTTCAGAGTATTCCGTAAACCCCGCAGAGTTGTAGCACTGCCAAAGGCATGACCTGCCTTGTAGGTATGCACCAAAGGATTAGCCGGATCGGTGAGTCTGACCAGTTCTGTCACTACCCCAGTTATGGGGCTGACCAGATGTTGATATTTTTGTACGGTCTGCTCTGGAGTAAACGCACGATGACCGCCATCATGGGTAAAGTGTTTACGACGCGATACCAGTTTTACGGGTTCAAAGCCTTGCCGGTGCAAAATCTGGCGATCGCCACAGGTTGAACATTGCGATCGCTTAATCAAGATATGGCTTTTCAAGTCCAAAATCGAGTGGTTTAAGGTGATAATCTTGCCATCGAGAGTGGGAAAGAACACAGTACCCGGTGCAGTGGCATTGACGTGGTGCTTGACAATGCACTTGGCAATTTCAGTTGCCGCGAACTGTAGCCCCGTTTGCAGGGTAGAAGGCAGGGTAGCCCGTGCGGTAGGCAGGCAACCGATTACAGAACCGGACTGACCATTACGTTGCTGCTGGGCTTGTTTTTGCTGCAACACCGATGCCTCCACTTCCCGGTTGCCCCGTAGCCGATGAGCTAGACAGTCCCAACACCCCGTCTTGCCCGGAACAAACACAGGCCCCAGCCACAGCACACTGCCTACAGGTTTGACCAGTAGCCAAGTTTGTTGACTCTCTAGTGCCTGTTTATTAATCTTGGCGAGTTCGGGCTGCAAATAGTCATCGGTTAAGACGACGTTGAGCGCCGTTGGAGAACCTGCTTCCGTTGGGGTCTGCACGGAAATACCAATGTCCCGCAGAGCCGTTGTCAGGGCTGCTACCGTCACTTCACTGATGTTGCCCACTGGGGTTAGGGTTACAGGCTGCCGTAAAGCTGCCGCAGCAACCGGAGGTGCAATCCCTAACTCGCTCCAAAATGCCGCCACTTCCGAGGACAGTTCCGGGGCTGCCTCAGTCAGATAACCTTTCTCAGCGAGGCGATCGAGTACATAGTCGATGTATTCTTCTGGGACTTCCCCATCCAGCTTTTCGACAATCTGCTCACGGCTGTGTTGCCCATTTAAGAGGGGCAAAATCTGGCAGTAAAGCTGTCCAGTCAGGGCATAGTTAGCCTGTTCGCCAAGGAGATAGACTTGCTTTGGCTCGATCACCTCGACATGAAAGTGGGGTTGAATTTGGAGCAGTGGGGTGGATTGCATAGAACGAACAGTCAGTGATTAAGTGGACGATAACAAGACCAGCAGCAGCAGCTAGGGGTTAAGCCCAAATGCGACCGCGCCGGAAGGATTTAGGGTCTTTGTCTGATTTCTTGGCTTGATCCTTGACGTATTGGCACCAGTAGGAATAATCTTGCAGCCCGGTCTGGGAAGTGGGAACGTAAGACTTTTTGGGTTCAGGCGTTGTGATCGTCGTCGGTTCAGACTTGCTCGGTTCAGACTTGCTCGGTTCAGGGTTAGAGGGGACTTCCGAGGATGTTGTTGTGGTTTTGTTCTTGCTCATAGTGTCCTTGGATGTTTAGGGTTGGCTGAGGGCGAGTGATTAGCAGCCCATTAATAGAATCCTGCCATGCTGCCAAAGCCGCCCCAGCCCTGGCTGGCTGAACTTTGGCTGGCACTAGAGTGCATCACTTGGTTGAAACTACGGTTGGCAAAGGCTGCAGGATCGTTATAGTTAGCGGCATGGAGCAGATCCATCCGAATATGCACCAAATCTTCGGGACGACCATTTTCTAGATCCACGCACAGTCCTGGCTGGATGAAATGGGGACGTTCAATCGGGGGAGATAATAGAGGAAGTCGCATAGTTTAGGATTCTCCCTATGGAGAGTATTAATTAACTGAACACATCTGCATCTCCTAGTGAGAGTGGGGTCTAATATTGCACTCTCACTAAAATTGTGCGGCTCCTTAGTAGGGAGAAGACCAAGAACGAACTTCGCCGAGGGTGACAGGAATTAGGTCACTTACATCAATGGTAAAGCGGAAAATCTTCTTAGCCCGACGGCTGTTTTCCGGGTCGAAGAACTTCAGCTTCACATCCCAGCAGTCGCTATCGATCCGGCAGAAGGGGCTTTTCTCTACCGTAACGCTATCGAGTTCCATGCCAACGGCTACCGCTTGGCTGAAAGTTTGGGCGGCTTGGAAGGCGTTGGTGACGGCAAAGTTAAGGGCGCGGTCTTGGGAAGTGGTTCCCAAGTTGCGGAGGTCGTAGTAGATGCGGTTGAGGAAGCCATCCAAGGTTTTGCGAATCCGGTCTTCGTCAGCAGTGCCATCTTCAGCTTGTACCGCGTCCATCGCTGCGCTGACCAGGTTGTTGACTTTCCAACCGTAGAGACCACGGGTGCTTTGGGGTTCAATCACCGGGATGACTTGACCGGAGAAGAGTTTAACCTTACGTCCAGTTAAAATACCGGGGATACTTACCCGTTCAACATATTCGCCATCGTTTTCCGGTTGGATTTGACCCGCCAGGAGTTCTTGAAGGGCGCGGTAGGACTCGGCGGCGAAGGGGCCAGCCGGATCAATCGCATAAACCGGAGTCAGTTCAATGTTTAATGTCCAAATCAGCGATCGCGCCTCGGAGATGTTTTCCCCTAGATAGTCCACCATCTGACGGGCGTCGTAGGGGTTGGCGGGAACCATGAGTCCTCCACCTAAATCAAAGGGAGGCATGAGTTGTTTAAACGAGTCCCGACGGGCTTCAGTCCCGAAGTCATAACCAAGGGTTCCTAGAGCATAAACAAGCTGACCCATCTCGGCGAGTTCGCTAGGAGCTTGGCTGGCAGTAACGGAATTAGCAGTGAAGTTGGGCATAGTTGGTTGTTGAGTTACAGCAGTAGGGAATGATTGAATTAAGTTGTTTAAGTTGGGAGTGTCGCTGGGGACAGCCCCAGCCGATGGACTGGAAGCCACAGCAGTTAAGCTAGGAGTCGTTTGCTCTTGGGGGGTAGCACTCAACGTGCCTCCACAACCACAACCTGCTGCTGTTACTTCTGATGCCGCCACAGACGAAAATTCCTCAGACATTTTTTCTCCTTTTAGTAACGTGATTGCTCCAGAGACATTAAGTTTGCCCGCCAGACACCGCCGGCTTTCTTCTGGCAAGTCAAGTTCACAGGGTAAAGCACTCTGCAACAAAATTTGACGAATTTTTTGGGGGTCGGGGGAATCTCCCTGTTCCCGTTGAAGGCTGAGTAATACCCCAGCGACACCAGAAACGATAGGAGTAGCAAAACTGGTTCCACTTAATCGGTGGGTTCCCCCCCCAGCTTTGGCTCCCAGAATATCTTCCCCTGGAGCCAGGATGCCTTGAGTTTGGTAGGCTTCCCCCCAGTTGCTAAAGTCGAGGGGTTTCCCCTGGGCATCCATTGCCCCGACGGCCAGCACTGACGGTAAAGCTGCCGGAACGTGCAAACACTCGCAACCATTATTGCCTGCTGCTGCCACTAACAAGACGTTATTCTCTCGGCACAAACGAACAGCATTTTTTAACCAGCCATCGGACTCACCAAAGTCAGTGAGTTGACCCCCACTGAGGTTGATGATGTGGGCTCCGGCATGAACGGCTTGCTCGATTCCCCGAGCTAAATCTAGCTGGGAAGTTCGGCGACGGTCATCGGCAAAAATCGGTATGATAATGCCTTTGCATTGAGGTACGATTCCCTGAACGGGGCTACCGGGTTGCCCAAAGAGAATGCTGGCAACGTGAGTTCCGTGCATGGACATACTGCCATCAACTTTAGCGGCTTCTTGCACCAATGTGGGCAGATAGGTAAGGTTTGCGCCTTGGAAGCAAGGGTGAGCTTGATCAACAGGCCCATCCAAAACAGCCACACAAATACTGCTATCTCCTTGGGAAATAGTATGTAATCTATCTAGCATTTAAAGGTGTTATCATTTTTACTTATGTAGCCTAGATTCTTGACAAAATAATGGTACCTCAAAAATTGTGATTAAGGGGGTTCTGACATTTAAGCTAACCATAATTTTTATCAAACCATAGTTTAGTTGTAGTGGATTGTTTCAGCGAAATCAAAAGTTGCTCTAGCCCTTGTATAGTAAAACTTTTAGCGATTATTAAGGATTATGAAGTGTCACACTCTAGTCAGCGATCGCTGGCTTAATGAGAGTTTATCTCAATAATTTGGTATCAGAGCTATCAGATTTTTAGGGCTAATTGTGCATCTGCTGGGCAAACAAATTAGCCTGTAATTCAGAGCCGGCAATCGTTTTGACGATTTAGATAAAATTTTCAATGTGACACTTTAGGGTGCGGAATGTGGGTTATTGTTTCATGCCGATGGAATGGGGGGGTTCTCAACATTTTTCGCGGGTTAGACACAATGGCTGAAAATCTAGAGTTTTCGTTGAGGTGCGTCGATGCCTTGTCCAGCAAGGCTTTGATCCTTATGACCGAGGTAACTATTGAGAATTATTATTAATAGTGTCTATGCTTTTCAATATCCCGCGAAAAATCGTTGTACAATCCTGATACCTGAACTTATCCCATACATATATACTATAATAACCGAAAACCCTTATCCATCAATGGATACGCCCCTTAACTTTTCTTAATGTACCCATGTAATTTGTAACATTTCTTAATGGACAAGAATTCTCTCCCTTTGCTAGAATGATAGCCATGTATATAGAAAAAGTTCCTAACCGTAATTCCCCCCCCGCCGTTCTTCTTCGGGAGTCCTACCGAGAAG